>DDLS01000059.1 GCA_002340255.1 Cyanobacteria bacterium UBA2566 | reverse complement strand
TAGATGTGAGTTGTCATTGCGACCGCAGGGAAGCAATCGCCAAGATTGGGGGATTTTGCGATTGCTTCATTCCACTTGCGTGACCTTCGCAATGACTGATCTCAATGATACTGTACTCCGTTACAGCGCAAAGCGCTGTAATGAATACTCTCAGACAATTACCTCAATAGAAATCATGAGTGGCAAAATTAAAGAGAAATGGTATCAGTGGGGGTTTCAGATTATTTTCTGGCGAAAGTGAGAGAAGAGGTTTATGGCGCTTTGCTTGCGTTATGAAACAAGCTTGAATCGTCTCTCTCCATGTACCACAACCCTATTCCCTATTCCCCAGCGCAAAGCGCTATGATCATTTCTTCATCTGGTCTTTTAAATCTTGCAACTCTTGATCGGCTTCCCAACGGCGAAATTCTTCTTCTAACCGATCGGGACTACTACCCATGGGAGTGTAACCCTGATTCCAACCAGGAGGAGAATTGGTTGTTTTTTGTTCTTCACTGGCACTGGCTTGAGCTTCCATTTCCATTACCCTAGCGTGAACCTCTTCCTTGCGTTTCTTAATTTCCTGATATAACTCTTTTGCTTTCAGAATTCTCTGTTTACAGCCTTGCATTTTTCCCCATAATTGATTCCCTTTATGCAAGAGAGCATTTTCCCGTTCTTGGGCTGCATTTGCTAAATCCATCCGCCCTTTTGCAGTTGCCTTTTGCACCCAAGTATGCCAACGCTGAATTTCCTGAGCCGTTGCCATAATTTCTTCTTGGGCTTGTTTTTCCTGACGCTGTAAATCGACAATCAGGCGCAGAGTATCTTCCTGTTGTTCATGGAGTTGATCTTCTAAAATCGACAGCTCTAACTGGGGATGCTTGCGCAGAAACTCATCCAAACGATCTTCTAAAAAGCGATTGATATCATCAAAAATACCCACTGTTTCCGATCCTCCTCGCTGATATCAGCATAAACCAGTTGTAGGGGCAGGTTTACAAAAAGTTGGGTTAGAAAGCCAGAGAATAAGTAAACCTGCTCCTACGATCAAAACTTTTGACCGACAAATACCGATCGCACTTCACCATTACGACGAATGACTGCTTCTTGATTGACAATATCCACCAACATCCATCCACTCGAACCAATCATTTCTCCGACTTGAAACCGCCGAGACATGCCCTCAATTTCAAATAAGGCAGCCGAGCGATCGCCCAATTCCAGAATTCCCGTCAACATCATATTCTCTGGCGGACTCTCTTGTGGACTACTACTCGCCTGGGGAGCAACGGGTGACGACACGGGGGAAGGAGAAGCGCTATCATCAATAGGACTCGGCAACGGTGCAGCAGCCACCTCTGGAGAAGGTGCAGGTGCTGGAGTCGGTTGATAAACGGGAATATACACCCGCTCCAAAATTTGACTCGGAGCAGATGGAGAGGTTTCAGGAGCTTCACCTTCAGAGTCACTCAGTTCTTGCTCCTCCTGATTTTGCTCCAACTGATCCTTTAACTTCAAAGTACGTTGCATATAATTGGCAAACTCTTCATCCGCTAAAGCTGTGGAGGACAAATCAACCGGAGCCATGGGTTCTGGACTCGGTTGATTCGAGGGTAAGAACTGGGCAAACTGTTGGCGTATCCCTTGTCCTCCCTGGCTGCTGGATATCCACCAACCTAGGGGAAGGGCGATCGCCGCTCCCAACCCAACTAATAGCCAACGATCCCACCAAGGTTGAACCGTTGGTGCAGGGGGAGCCACTGGAAGCCCCTCTTCTTCCTGTAATACCGTTGGTTCTAAATCCTGTGCCCAGTTTGCCCATTCTATCTCTGGGTTTTCCTCAGTAGAGGAACTCATTTGGCTCTCCTCTACTGTTGTCAATGTATTCGTCTGATTCCCGATCTGAGAGATACGGGTTAAACTGGCTAATTCTGGGGAGATCTGAGCCAAATTTTCGGCGATCGCCTGGGGCAACTTCATCGAAGGAATATCCAAGGGTTTGAGCGAAACAGATTGCGGTTGCACCGGTTCCTTCGGCAGAGTGCCGCCGCGATCTAACACACGGTCAATATCTTCAAACAAATCATCCATCAACCCATTGACCTCTTGTTCCATTGACCAAGAAGCCATAGGGATAGAATCTGTATTCAAGTCAGACTCGTTATCACGTTTATCAAAATCCCGATCCATAGCAGAGGGTTCGTTTAATCTTTTTGGCTCAATGGGTTGCACTGATTTTATGCCATCACTTTAACATGATGCCACTGTAATGGGTAATCGATAATCGGTAATTGGTAATTGAGAATGGGGAATCTCCGCGTCTCCCTATCCTCCATTCCCCCGCTCCATCTCAAAAAAAACCCCTTAGCGGGGGAGCCAAGGGGAATCATCAGGGTGCATCTACCATACCACTATCCCTAGCTGGCTCTTCTGAATCCGGAAGAGTGGGAATTTTTTTGAGAATCCCTCTTCAATAGATTATTCACCGATCGTACCCAACCACCTATTATTCTGTAGCGATCAGGCGATCGCCCAATTCTCTATTTATGGGTGATAATAGGAAAATTGAGACTCGTTTGCACAGTACCATTATGACCTCAGCAGTAACCTCCAACCCATCTGAACAGCAAAACACCGCTTTACCTCCTTTACCAGTAACCATCATCACAGGGTTCCTCGGAAGTGGGAAAACAACCCTGCTTAATCATATTCTCAGTAACCAACAGGGCGTAAAAACCGCTGTTCTCGTCAATGAGTTTGGTGAAATAGGGATTGATAATGAGCTAATTGTTTCCACTGGTGAAGATATGGTGGAATTGAGTAATGGTTGTATTTGCTGCACCATTAATAATGAGTTGGCTGATGCTGTTTATCGCGTCTTAGAACGCCAACAAAACTTAGATTATTTGGTGGTAGAAACAACAGGAGTCGCCGATCCCCTTCCAGTAGCACTCACCTTTTTGGGTACGGAATTACGAGATCTAACCCGTCTAGATTCGATTGTCACACTGGTGGATTCGGAGAATTTTAGCTTGGATTTGTTTAATTCAGAAGCAGCCTATAGTCAGATCGCCTATGGGGATATTATTCTGTTGAATAAGACGGATCTGGTCGATGAAGCAGATCTGGATAATTTAGAGGTGAAAATCCGCGATATTAAGCCCGATGCTCGGATTTTAAGGACGGTGAAAAGTGATGTGTCCTTACCATTGGTTTTGAGTGTGGGCTTATTTGAGTCCGATAAATATTTTGAAGAAGAGGGAGATCATAGTCACGACCATCATAACCATCACGAGCATCACGATCATGACCATGACCATCACGATCATGATCATCACCATCACAACCATGAACATCACCACGATCACCATCATTCTCACCATTTGGAAAATGATGGATTTATGTCGATTTCATTTCAGAGCGATCGCCCCTTTTCGATTAAGAAGTTTCAAAAGTTTCTCGATCACCAGTTACCCGCAAGTATTTTTCGCGCTAAGGGGATTCTCTGGTTTGAAGAAAGCCCCATGTGCCATATCTTCCACCTGAGTGGTAAACGATTTACGCTCGACGATAAAGAATGGAAAGGGGAACCGAAAAACCAGCTTGTGTTAATTGGTCAAGATTTGGACAAAGAAACGCTGCTTTCCCAGTTGAATAATTGTTTAACTCTACCTTCAAACGATCGCGGTAAAGGCTTTGGGGGGTAAGGAGTTCTTGAGGGTGAGTTCTTAACGTACCCTACTCGTTTAGTGAATTTATTTCTTTAATTGAGAGATAGAGACTAGCAATGAAAGACTATCACATCAATATTTTCTACAGTGAAGCAGATGAAGCCTACATCGCCGACATTCCGGATCTCAAATATTGTTCAGCTCTGGGAGACACTCCCCAAGAAGCCCTAGTAGAAGTGCTTCAAGCCAAGGCATTATGCTGGGAAACTGCACGCTCACATCAAAAAAACATCCCAATACCACAATACCAGCCGGCTCTCTATGAACTGGCTGGACATTAATCTTGCCCCTCAATAATTGTCTTATAGCGCTTCTCACTTCTGGAAGAGTACAGCTTAAAGCCTTAGATCCTAAGCAATACAAGCTATTCCCTATTTCCTAGAGTGAAGCGCTATAAGAGTCCCGTTAAGCACTTTTGAGGGTAGACTGAAGTGGAGTTAAGGATTGCCAAAACTTGAGAATCTGTCTTTTCACCAGTTGGGCATGAGTATGATGGAAAAAGTAGCGTCCATGGGGACATTCCCAAAGGCGATCGCTCTCTTTTAACCAAGGTTTCCATCCTTCACATAAGCTCGGATCGATGACTAGATCCTGTTGTCCCCGACTGATGAATAGGGGAGGATCGAGTTCACTCGGAAGAATTTGAATACGTCGATAAAGCGAATGGGGAGAGAGGGACGTTCTTAAATCTTTCTCTAGGATTCTCACTAATTCTTCAACGACGGGTGGGGAATGAGGGCCAAAGAGATTATAGGCGGTTTGGGTTAAGATGCGATCGCGCGAACAGGGCAGTAAGCCTAATTGTACATAGTAATGGGCTTGCCAATCGATCGCTGGATATACCCCGACAGAGAGCAACGCCAGCGATCGCACATTTTGTGGATAGCGACGACCATATAATAGAGCTAACAAGCCTCCTGTTCCATGACCGAGTAGATGTAAGGGGCGATCGTGCTTTTTGATATGATGATGGAGTAATCCTAACGCTTGATTTAAACAACTTCCTTCATCTTCTGTTTGCTCATATTGCCATTCTGCAAGCGGTACATGGGCAGATAATAGCCTCAGCAGGGGACGATGGAAGCGGCGAAAACTGGGACTGACATTAATCCACAAGACATCCGGTAATTGAGTCATGAATAATTCCAAGAAGAAGAAGGACGAAAAATAAAGGTAAGTTTAACCATGGTTAGGGATTTAAACTTACCTACTCAAACAAAAACTGAGCTGCTCAAAGAAATGAAGCGAATTTCAAGCGTTGTTTATCTTATAAACCAAATTCTTTTTTGACTTGCTCTACCCAAGTCTTAATTCGTCCTTCACTCAATTCGGGTTGATTATCTTCATCAAGAGCCAAACCAACAAATTTCCCATCCCGGATTGCTTTAGATTCACTAAAATCATATCCATCAGCGGGCCAATAGCCAACCGTTTCCCCTCCTAACTCAGTAATTTTTTCCTCTAAAATGCCGATAGCATCTTGAAAGTTATCGCCGTACCCGATTTGATCTCCTGTGCCAAAATAAGCAACTTTTTTCCCGTTAAAATCAACACTATCGAGTCCATCTTCATAAAACCCTTCCCAGTCACTAGCGAGTTCGCCGATATTCCAAGTCGGACAAGCAATAATCAAATATTGATAATCGCCGAAATCATCTGCACTAGCATCAGCCATATCATGTAAGGCAACAACAGAATCACCGCCAAATTCCTTTTTAATTGCCTCGGCAGCCTCTTCGGTCTTGCCGGTTTGAGTTGCAAAAAATAGTCCAATGTTTGCCATTTTTACTTTATCCATTCAGAATCAGTTAATACAAAAAGAGGGGTTTCAATCTTGATATTCCTTCAGAAACCCCTCACAAAAAGAGGAGAGAATCAAAACAACTTGCTGACCCGGAGAAGTCCTACTAGCCTTCTACAGCATTGAGGGCTTTTTCTACGCGGCGAAAATCAAATCCCATTGCTCGTAGAGCGTGCCACAGATGGCCTTGTAGGAAAAAGAAGGCGAGGAAAAAGTGGGCATTTGCTAACCAACACCGTGAAGTATGAGCACCTCCAGGTAAATCAACGGTATCGGCAAAATAAGGCACAATTCCCAATTTCACTTCTAAAACAGGGCCATAAAACTCAACTGGATAAGCTAGGGTATTTACAGCACAGAAGTAAGCGGCTACAAAACCGGCTAGGGCAATACCACCAAGGGAATAGGAGAGAATGGCTTCACCGGAAAAGGTTAAGACTTTCTTCGCCCAGTTCATGGGGGGGACAACAATGTGCCAAATTCCACCACCAATGAGCAGAATGCCAACAAACACATGACCACCGACTAAATCTTCTAAGCTAGTAATGCTGGCGAAATGAGTTTGATATCCATAGATGGTCAACGGATCGAGGGTAGGGTTGCTAATAATGCGGACAGTTTCCGTTGTACTGTCGTATAGTCCACCCCAGTACATGGCTTTGCCGACGAGCAATAAGGCTCCTATACCCAAGAATAAGAGATGATGCCCTAAGATGATGCCCAATTGCTTGGGGTTCTCCCAGTCAAAATGAAAATTTTTGGCAAAACCTTTAGCAGTTGTGAGGTCTTCTGGTGCTTTGAAAGTGTGGAATAAGGCTCCAGCTCCTAGCACAGCCGAAGAAATTAGGTGAATGACTCCAATGACGAAGTAAGGATAAGTGTCGGTGACTTGACCGCCTTCGCCAACTCCCCATCCTAGGGTGGCTAAGTGGGGAAGCAGGATCAATCCTTGTTCGCCCATGGATTGACTTGGATCGAATCCAGAAATTTCAAACAGGGTGAAGGCTCCTGCCCAGAATGTGATCAGGGCTGCTTGCCCCGCATGGGCTGAAATAAACAGCCCGGAAAGGTTGGCAAATCGTGCATTGCCTGCCCACCAGTCATAGGTGACTTTTGGGTTGTCGTAGGTTTGCATAGGATCGTTAACTGAGTCAGAGCGTGTTAACTGTTGAGAATTACTTTCAACAGTTAACTATTAAAATCTAATTCAGAATAATTGTCAATTGCAAAAACATAAAGTTTTGTAAAGATAGTGATTTGAGCGATTTAAAATTGGTGAAATCCAGTCAAGGCAAGGATTTTAAAGATAAAAGCTTAGAATCGGGTCTCTCTATGGAACCCTAATTGCGATAAGTATTTAGAATTTCTACTAATAAGTAAGGAGAACTGTGGAAGTGGAAGGGCTAGATACAGTGCAAATCGCTGTAGTGGGGGAGTGAATAATATCAAATCCTTAGATATGTGCTATAGATGGTTGACCCGGGGACACGGAGAAACGGGGACACGGGGATGGATGTGTAGCGTGATTTTTAGGATTTGATATAACAGACTCAATCTAGCTTTGAGTTATTATTGAATGGGTGGAACGATCGCAAGAATGCTCGACATTAGCGCGATCGCCCCCTTGAAGCATTTTCGATATCTCTATGCGCGTCCTAATTCAACGAGTTACCGCATCTTCCGTTTCGGTGAATGGCCAGATTATCGGTAAAATTGGCCGAGGATTAAACTTGCTCGTGGGAATTACAGATACAGATACGCCGGATGATGTTCGATGGATGGCGAAAAAATGCCTTGAATTACGGTTGTTTCCCGACCCAGAAAACACGGAGCGTCGCTGGCAAAAATCCGTACAAGAGATCGAGGGTGAACTATTGGTAATTAGTCAATTTACCCTGTATGGAAATTGTCGTAAAGGTCGTCGTCCTTCTTTCGATCGCTCTGCACCCCCAGAACCAGCGAAAGCGCTCTACGATCGATTTGTGAATCTCTTGAAGGAGAGTAGTTTAAGGGTAGAAACGGGGGAATTTGGAGCGATGATGGAGGTTAAAATTGATAATGATGGTCCAGTCACCTTGCTTTTAGAGTAGGACTTCAGTTTGATTAACCATCCATGAAAGAAATAACTGAAGGCTAGGGAATAATAGGGTCAGACCATTTCTCGCTTTGAACTTACCACCAATAAAGCACGACAATTAGCTCCAAGCTCCTTGTTAAGCACATCATCATAGAGAAATAGTATTAGTAGTAATCATGAGGAAACTAAGATGAATTTTTCTTATTTAAAACCCTGGTTAATTGTGTCAAGTGTTCTATTTTTAGCCTTTGTATTCCTCGGCGATCGCGTTCTTCCAGAACCTTTAGGCCCTGCAAGCGCCCAAACACGTGTAACATTGAACAATTTTTTTGTGGGCTTAATTCCCCGATGGGAGCGGAAAACTAACCCCTATGGGCGAACAGAGGAAGCCATTGAGACAGAAGAAAGCGGTGGTAAAGCTCCCCAGCCTTAGGACTCCTAGAAAACTGTGCCATCAGCCTACAATAAGGGGCCTCCAGCCCCTTGTCTGTCCTAACTATAGCGCTTCTCTCTTCTAGAGGAGTACAGCTTTAAGCCTTAGACCCTAAGCAATACAAGCTATCTCCTATTCCCTATTCCCCAGCGCAAAGCGCCATAACTCATTCCCGGCTATTGCTAAAGCTATAAATTTTCTGCGTTTCCAGACTCTTGAATAGAGCAGAAGGAAGAGAGGTTTGGAGATCGCAGGGTTGCCTTTGCAACTTCAATTGCAAGCCATTCAAGGGGTCCGATCCATCGCTGACCAGAAATTCGAGGCGCACAACCGAAGACCAACCCACTAGCAAATCTAGCCAGGAGGCGATCGCCTGGGAATAGGGATGTTCGACATCGTGATACCATTCCATGGGAGCGCTATAGGGTTGATCGAATCCTAAATGAACGATTAAAGAGGGATGGGTAAACAGAGCGATCGCCACTGGACGAGTTTCTTCCTGTAGGAGTAGGTTTTTCTGAGCTGACCAATAGCGCAATTTCTCCAACCATTCATAGCGTTGAGTCACCGAAGGGTTGGGGTCTTTCCACTCTAGAGCAACGGTGACTAAATAGGTTTGCAGTAGCCAATGGCCCAATTTTTGGGCTTTTGTGGCTAAATAGGCAGCATTATGATCCGTAGCTTCAATTAACAGGGGAACGCGATCGACCATTTCCAAACTATAGCCTTTTAATCCAGCAATTTTGCGCGGATTATTGGTAATTAAGCGGAATTTTTTCACGCCTAAATCGTTGAGAATTTGCGCCCCAACTCCATAGTTGCGCAAATCAGCCGGAAAGCCTAATTTTTCATTGGCTTCTACCGTATCTAATCCTTGGTCTTGCAACATATAGGCTTTGAGTTTATTGACTAAGCCAATTCCTCGCCCTTCTTGACGTAAATAGACGACTACACCAGCTCCCGAATGGTTAATCATTTTCAGGGCTGTTTGTAATTGCATTCGACAATCACACCGCAGGGAGCCTAATGCATCTCCTGTTAAACATTCCGAATGCATCCGCACAGTAACCACTTGCTCGGAAAATTCACTCGGGTCGCCTTTGACCATGGCAATATGTTCGGAACCATCTAAGGTGTTGCGATAGGCGTGAATTTTAAACTCTCCAAATTGGGTGGGAAGACTGGCTAGAGCTTCTCGTTTCACGAACCGTTCGTGTTGCAAACGATAGGCAATTAAATCGGCAATACTAATAATTTTCAGTTCATGATATTGGGCATAGCGAATCAGTTGCGGTAGTCGTGCCATGGAACCATCGGGATTTTGAATTTCACAGATAATTCCGGCTGGATATAAACCAGCTAAATGGGCTAAATCAACACTGGCTTCCGTATGACCGGCGCGTTTTAAAACTCCCCCTTCCCGCGATCGCAGGGGAAAAATATGCCCTGGTCTGCGTAAATCGTGGGGCTGAGTGTGGGGGTTAATAGCGACTTGAATAGTACGGGCCCGGTCTTCGGCAGAAATCCCCGTACTTACGCCTAGTTCCGGGGCAGCATCGATACTGACGGTAAAAGCAGTTTGGTTTTTATCCGTATTGTGGGTAACCATGAGGGGGAGATCGAGTTGATCCAGGCGATCGCCGATCATGGCTAAACAGATTAAACCCCGCGCATAAACGGCCATAAAGTTAATCATATCGGGAGTCGCGAACTGTGCAGCGCCAACAAGATCGCCTTCATTTTCCCGATTTTCATCATCGACAACGACCACCATACGACCAAGTTTAAGTTCGGCGATCGCGCTTTCTATAGAGTCAAACTGAAAGGAAGGAGAGGAAGTCACAGTGAGAGAGTGTAGATCGATTTGTGGTTGTTATTGTACCGCGATCGACGTTTGTAATCAGTAATCGGTCATGGAAGCTTGGAGACAGGGGACAGTTTAATTAATTTGTTCATGGGCAGCCTTGAATGCTGCCATATATTGGCTGGTGAGCTGTTTTTGTCCTCAATTGTGCAGAATGGGTTATAGATACCAGAAATTTCAGTCGATTAGCGATCGCAAAGCAAAACGGCTTTTTATCACTCACGGTTTGATTTTATGCGCAAATTCCATACTTTAAAATTCTTCCTCCTGTAGATCGATCTCTTATTTTTATCACGAAATCATGACTTTTGCGATCCCATCCCTGACTAAAAGTTATGGAATCATGACAAAAAACAGATAGAGGGGCATAGATCCCGTCAAAATACCTAAAGTTTCCAGACCCAAGCCTTGCAATCTTCTATTTTTTTTTGCAATATATTAAGCAATTGATCCCCAAGCTCAAGCCTTAAGCAAACGATTAAGACATTAGGAGAGCCTATATTATGACCAATAATCGTCCTCCCTTATCTGAGATGACCTTACGACAGTTGCGTAAGGTCGCCAGCGAGTACCAAATTTCCCGCTATAGCCGGATGCGTAAATCTGAACTCCTACAAGCGATTATGGAAGCTCAAAACTCTAGTACTCCAGCTAAACATATACAAACTGAACCAATGGACGCTCAAGAAGCTGTAGAAGCGGCCAAGTTTGAAGTGGGAAACTCCTTTGACCCAGAAGTTCTGGCCTCCGTAGATGATGAGTTAACAGATTTACCAAGTGGTTATGGTCAACCTTGCATTGTCCTGATGCCTCGTGACCCTCAATGGGCTTATGCTTACTGGGATATTAGCAATGATAAAAAAGAACTATTACGTACGCAAGGCGGACAACAACTAGCACTGAGAATCTATGATGTTACGGATATTAACATCAATTATGAAAGTCCCCACAGTATGCAGGAATATCCCTGTGATGAATTAGCTAGAGAATGGTATATTCCCATTCCCATTAGCGATCGCATCTATGTAGTGGATATTGGTTATCGCTGTGCTGATGGCCGCTGGTTAATTCTCGCTCGCTCTGCCCCCGTCACCATCCCTCCGATCTATCCCTCTGACTGGGTAGAAGACCGGTTTATGACCGTAAGCTGGGATAAAACTCTAGGTAGTGGAGATCAGTTGCTTACCCTCGATCCTCCAGGTCGTAAAACTACTGAAGCAGATGTACTTTACCAGTTCGCACGCGAAGCAGAAGCCAAACGTCTAGCTGGTTCTGTCTTCGGTTCTGAAACCGCCCAAGCCATTAGTTCCTATGTCTTCCCCTCTGGCGTTGGCAAATGGGCAGCTCCGGCGGCATCTGTTCAAACAGAGTCTGGTGCAGGAATGACCACCTCTGGTGCAGGACTAACTACCTCTGGTGCAGGAATGACTACCTCTGGTGCAGGACTGACTACCTCTGGTGCAGGACTGACCACTTCGGGTGCAGGAATGACCACTTCAGGTGTTGGCTTAACCACTTCGGGTGTTGGACTAACCACCTCAGGTGCAGGAATGACCACCTCAGGGGTTGGCTTAACCACCTCAGGGGTTGGCTTAACCACTTCAGGTG
>DDLS01000119.1 GCA_002340255.1 Cyanobacteria bacterium UBA2566 | reverse complement strand
TACAGCGCAAAGCGCTGTATATCTTAGCTCAAAAGTCTCCTTTGGGAAAACGGGTATTTGACCGCCCGTATTTTGTGATTGTGGAAGGAAAAAAAGATGACTTCAACCAAGGATGGGGCCAATGTCTAGCAGAAATGCTTGCCGCACAGAAAATGAATGAAGACTCGGATCAAGAAGTTTTTGGAATCACTTCTAATGGAGAAGTTTGGAAGTTTGGGAAGCTCAGACGGAATCGTTTTACAGAAAATAAAACATTTTATACGATTCAAGACTTAGATCAACTTTTTGCTGCCATCAACTATGTTTTTCAGCAATGTGAGAGGATAGTCGATCGGCAAGTTATTCCCCAAAATAATCAACTTGATGGGGTCTATGAGGGTTCAGGATTGTCTAATCCGTAATGTTCTAAGATCGCTTTCACTACCCGATCCAAACCTACAGAATGGGATGCTTTAAATAAAATGCGATCGCCCGGTTGCATGAGGACTTTAAGCCGTTCAATGACCCGTTCATGGGTCGTGTAGACTTCACAGGGAATCTCGCGGATACCTTCGTCAATACCTTCTACATCTTCGTCATCTTGCAAAACCATTACTCCATCTAAGGATGGCAGTTGTTCTGCCCATTCTCCCAGTTGGCGATGATATTCAAAGGAATTCTCGCCTAATTCTTTCATGGCTCCCAAGACGGCGATGTGGCGGTATCCTGGAGTTTGATCCAATAACTCTAAGGCGGCTTTCATCGATTCTATGCCCGCATTATAGGTTTCATCAAGCAGGACGATATCATTCGGTAAAACATAGCGTCCCGATCTCCCGCTTGGTAAATTTACGGATAATCCGGCTTGTAGTGGCTTCCAGTCTAATCCTAAAACCTTAGCCACGGCGATCGCGGCCAGATAATTAGATGCATTATGACGGCCCGGAAGCGGTAAGGGTAAGCGTACTCCTTCTAACTCCAAGGTTTCTGTATCGATCAATTTTCCCTGACAGTCCCCTGCACTCAATCCATAGGTCAGGGTTTGACCCGACCACACTCGATCCGCCGTTGCCAGTAATCTCTCATTATCAGCATTTAAAATTGCTACTGAGTCTTTCGGCATTTTTTCTAGTAACTCACATTTCGCTTCGGCGATCGCCTGTTCTGACCCCAGCAGACCAATATGAGCAGTTCCCACATTCACAATTACCCCAATCGTCGGCTGGGCCAACTCTGAAAGCAAGGCAATTTGCCCCCGACCCCGCATGGCCATTTCCAGCACGGCATAGTTATGAGTCCCTGATAGTTCCAAGAGTGTTTTTGGCACCCCTATCTCGTTATTAAAATTTTTTTGCGTTTTGAGAATGTTTTTGGTATAATTTCTTCCTTTGAGGTGGGCTAAAACAGCAGCAATTAATTCTTTTGTGGTAGTTTTGCCACAAGATCCAGTAACCGCAATCACTGGAATATCGAACGTCCCTCTCCACCAACTGCCTACAGTTTGATAGGCAACTAATGTATCTTCAACTACAAGTTGAAGACCTCCGTGGGGAACGGGAGTATCGACAATAGAGGCAACTGCGCCCTTGGCGATCGCCCGATCAACAAAATCATGACCATTAAAGGTTTCCCCCCGCAAAGCCACAAAAACCGATCCAGGAACCAGAGAACGAGTATCAGTCGAAATACCCGTCACTTCTAACGTCTGGTCTAATTGTAGCTCATGGATTACCGTAGCCCCTAGAACATCAATTAACTGGGCAAGGGTGACCTGAAATGTCATGATGACCTAACTATTCCTCTAACCAATACACTTTGTCGTCCTTCATTGCTGAAGTCTTAATTTCCAGGATACCTCATAAATTCACTGAAGTTTTACAGAAAACTCGGATCAAAAGGAGGTACTTTACCAAAACTTTAAAAAAAACGCTCTCAATTGCCGGTCAATTATAGAGGAGAATTATTGGGAGTCTATCATTTGATCTCTCAAATGCACCGATTGATCGGGGTTTATCCCGATCTAGGGAAGATAGACGCTCTTTCAAAATTCCCAGAATTAACGGATGCAGGGTGACCCCATTCAGGGGGAAAATAGGGAATAATAAAAGTTATATAATTTACGGATAAGAAAAACATAGGGTGCCCAGACCTTAACTGGAAACCATCCATATACTGAAATAGAATAGATGAAAGAATAGATAAACCGATAGGGTCAAGGTCTCGATCGTATTGAGTAAAGCACGAAAGGGGATAACCCCCATATATATTCAAATCTAGGGGGATGTACAATGAACAGGCGAACGAACACTACTTATAACAAATCCAACCGAATTGCTCAAGAACAGGTGATCTATGAGCATCTCCTCGAATGTGTCCAAGCAGAAACCCCCGAACAACTCGTCGATCGATTCCGGCAACTATTTATCCATGGACTCGGATACGATAATCAAGAAGTAGTAGCTGCCTTAAATGCCCTAACCTCGGCTAAAGGGGCAGAAGAGGACTTTAAATTTGTTATTAACCGCTGTTGTCATATTCTAATTAACCAGTGGCGAACCTATCCCCAACATCAAAATAGCATTCCAGATTTAGTCCACCTATTCGATCGTAGCCGCAAGGATCTCAATGGTGGATTGACCCAAATGCGCTCCGTTCATCGTCTGCGCTCTTTAGTTCAAGACTTTACAAACACAGAACAATATGTAACGCTCTCTCGGTTAGCGGAAGTCTTTAGCGCCACACCCAAGCCAGCAGGGGATCGGGTTCCTCTCAAACAGCTTATTCACCGCTATCCCTACCTCTATTCCCACTGCATGTTAAGCGACCAAAGTAGTTCAGAGCAACAAAATACTGTCAGACAAGTTCAAACTCAAATGCAACAAAAGTTTGAGAAAAACCTGTCCCAGTATGTCACCTATCGAGTTCGGCAAAGCCAGATGCTGCGCCTATGTTCCCCAGAAAAGGCCAAACGACTGGTCAAACCAGAAGAAAATCCTACTCTATTGAGCGATCGCGAATTAGTCGGCGCACTCAAACACTATATTGGCAAAGTTGAAGGATCGTATACCCACCAAGACTTAGCTCAATCCTTTATCACCCATACCCATCAAGTGAGAACCTTCAGAGAGTACAAAGACAGTCTCTATGAATATCTCTCAAGCTCCATCGAATCCAGCTATGGTCAACGGAAGTTTAATAAACAACTCTACGAGCATCTCAGTAATACCCTCCCCCAAAGCGACGATCAAAAACCAAGTGACTTCCTCACGATCCGTACTTGTAGTCAACTTTTAAACTTCATGGTAGTTCAGGGTCAACAGAACCCCCAACACTATACCTTTATTGACCTCCTCTCCAATAACGGTCCCACAGCCACCATTGGACTATTGCTCAAAATTGTCCTAGTCTGCCATAAAGTCAAACCCTACTTAGAAAAGCGCCTCGCTATCCTCTATAACCACTATGAAAACTCCACGAAGTCAACTGTCTCTTGGTTGGTTCATGCTCTAGAACATATGAATGTCGCCCTAAGTACCAACTTCGGTAAAGTCGATCTCTCGATCATCCGTTAAACTGAGGGATTGGGCGATCGCCCAAAAAGATAGCCCGATCTGCAAGCGTACACTTACTAGCGCTTTGCGCTAAGGAATCGGGAATAGGGAATAGGATTGTACTACATGACTTTGGGGATTCGGTATCGTACTCCATAACATCGCAAAGCGCTCTCATGCAGTTCCCCAATACCATTTCTCCTGGTTAGTTTGGGGCTGTAGATATCCGTTCGTCTAAAATGGAGTCAGGTCATCCAAGCCATGGAAAATCTATAAAAACGTATGGTTGCGCGCCCTAAATCCGATTTTATCAGCCCAGAAGAGTATCTGGAAATCGAAGAACAGAATACCATCAGACATGAATATATTGATGGTCAAATGTATGCCATGTCAGGAAGCACTGATAGTCATAATGTTATTGGTGGTAATTTGTATATGTTGCTCCGCAATCATGTACGAGGAACGGATTGTCAGGTCTATTTCAACGATCTAAAGGCACAGATAGAAAAACAGAATCGGTTTTACTATCCCGATTTGATGGTTGCTGGCGATCCGAGGGATCGGGAAACTTCGGTGTATAAGCGATTTCCTAAATTAATTGTGGAGGTGTTATCTCCCAGTACAGAAGGATTCGATCGCGGGGATAAATTTAATGATTATCAAACCTTGGAGACGTTGGAAGAATATGTGCTAGTGAACACCAAACAGCAGCGAGGAGATATTTTCCGTCGCCATGGAAAACCGCAGTGGTCTTTTCAATCTTATACCCAAGATTCGGGAACATTTGCACTACAGAGTTTAGGGCTAGAGGTGTCTTTTGATCCATGGTACGAAGATGCGGGGATTGATTAAAAATTAACAATTTTCAGGTCGGCGGTAGCCGAAATAATTAACTGGTAGGGGCGAGTTTAGGGAATTAATTTTTTATTTTTAATTGATCCATGAGTGCAGCAGATTTTGAGCAAGAACTGGAACAAACCGTTCTTAGCTTCGCCGATATTCAAGCGGAATTAAACTATAAACAGGCCACGGAATCTTTACAATCCTTGGTCTCAAATTTGGATTTGAGCCATTCAGAACGGTCGGGTCTAGAAGCAGAAATTGAAGATTTACAAGGAATGCTCGACAAGTTAGAACAAAGTCGGGTACAAATTGCCGTATTTGGTTTGGTGGGACGGGGTAAATCTTCAGTGCTGAATGCACTGTTAGGAGATCGAGTGTTTGAAACCGGCCCTATCCATGGAGTGACTCGCGCTATTCATGGAGCGTCCTGGGAAGTTTGCGATCAACAGGAGTCAGAGTTAGTACGGGTGACCATTGGCCATCAAGGACAGGCTCAAATTAAGCTCATAGATACGCCAGGAATTGATGAGGTCAATGGTCAGCAGCGAGCGGCTCTTGCTCGCGAGGTGGCGAAGCAGTCAGACTTAATTTTATTCGTGATTGCTGGGGATATGACCCAGGTAGAATACGAAGCTTTGTCTCTCTTGCGAGCCGAGAGTAAGCCGATTTTGCTGGTGTTTAATAAGATCGATCAATATCCGGATACTGACCGGATGATGATTTATGAAAAAATTCGCGACGAACGGGTAAAGGAGTTGTTGTCCCCAGAGGAAATTGTGATGGCGGCTGCTTGTCCGTTGGTTCCGGAAGGGGTACTACAGCCGGATGGCAGTTTGGGGGTGAAACTGGTGCGGGGAGAACCGCAAGTGGAGGATTTGAAACTGAAGATTTTGGAATTGCTCGATCGCGAAGGCAAGTCTTTAGTCGCGTTAAATACCATGCTCTACGCCGATACGGTGAATGAGCGGTTAGTTCAACGAAAGATGGAAATTCGTGAGGGGAAGGGGAATCAAATCATCTGGAATTCCGTGAGGGTCAAGGGATTAGCCATCGCCCTAAATCCGGTTACGGCGATCGATTTACTCAGTGCAGCGATCGTTGATGTGGTGATGATCCTGAATTTATCTAAGCTCTATGGTATACAGATGACCCAACAAGGGGCCTTGAATTTACTCCAAAAAATTGCGATCGCCATGGGAGGTATTAGCGCCGGAGAACTATTCGCCAACCTGGGACTCAGTAGTCTCAAAGGTTTACTCGGTTTAGCGACTCCCGTGACGGGAGGAGTTGCCTTAGCACCCTATTTATCTGTCGCTATCAGTCAAGCAGCCATTTCTGCCCTATCTTCCTATGGCATTGGCCAAGTGACCAAAGAATATTTAGCCAATGACGCATCTTGGGGCCCGGATGGGCCAAAAGCAGTCGTTAGCCGCATTTTATCAGGTTTAGATGAGAGTTCTATTTTAAATCGGATTAAGGAGGAATTATGGACAAAACTACATCATTAACACTTAATAATCGTTAATTACCTCGGTTGAAAGACAATCTGGTCTTGGCGGATAATCAGGTCATAATCGCCAAAAAAGTCATGGCCGAGTAAGCCAATGTCCAACTGGGAACCGGCAATAACCACGGGTAAATTCTGCACAACTAAACTTTTAACGGCAATAGATTCGACCAAACCAATGGGGACTGTAACTCCTTTGGCACTCGCAGTATCCATTTTTGCAGACCCGATGAGAGGAATATTCAGGGATTGGGCCATCTTTTGGGTAATCACTACTCCTGTTGCTCCCGTATCAACGATCATTTCAAAGCTTTGGGTCTGATTAAACACCACATCAATCACTGGTGTTCCTCCCTCTCGGCGCTTAATGGGAGTTTGAATGCTGCCCGGTTGAGCAGAATAGGGTCTGCGTCGAACCGGTTGAACGGGGGTGACAGGTTTAACCGCAATAATTTGGGGGGTGGGAGCAGGCGCTGGGGAAGCGTTTTGACTTTGGTTTTGAGCGTAAGTCAGGTTTTTCTGATATTCATTGATTTTTTGTTGAGCTAGGGCATAGTGGGGACTTTGGGGTGAGATGTGTTGGAGAAGCGCGATCACCTGTTGCCATTGCCGTGTCACTAACTGCCAATCCCCTGGAGATGCCGCAGACTGGGCGATACTGGCTGCACCATAGGCTTTATCTAAGGCTCGTTGTAGGGTTTTTTGATCTTGGACAACTGGAGAGGGGGCTGCCGAGGGAGAAGGGGAAGGGGAGACAATCGCCTGGGGGACTTCTGGGGTTGGCGGATCGGACCCCTCAACGGGCGATCGCCCACAGGCTACGATCCCGACTGCCATTCCTAATACAATTAAGCCTTTCACCGGTTCTAACCCGATCTGAGTATTCATTGGCAAAAACAATCTAAAAAAACCATAGCTTCCTTTTCCCCTGTGCGATAATAACCAGCGTTCTTAATCCTGCTTGATGCCTATGCCACTCAAAGATGCTCAACCCGCCCTCCTCGTCCTTGCTGATGGCACAGCCTATCGCGGTTGGTCTTTCGGTGCAACTGGAACCACCCTCGGAGAAGTTGTGTTCAATACGGGAATGACAGGCTATCAAGAAGTCCTCACCGATCCCAGTTACTGTGGCCAAATTGTAACATTTACTTATCCAGAATTGGGCAACACTGGGGTTAACTTAGATGACGAAGAATCCGATCGCCCCTACGTCAAAGGGGCGATCGCTCGCAACATTTGCAGCCTGCCCAGTAATTGGCGCTCTACGGAATCCCTACCCGACTATCTTAAACAACATAATATTATCGGTATTTACGGTATCGACACCCGTTCCCTAACCCGCAAGCTCCGGGGCTTTGGAGCCATGAATGGGGGCATCTCCACCGAAATTCTCGATCGGAACCAACTGCTTGAAAAAGTCAAACAAGCCCCCAACATGAACGGACTGAACCTAGTTCGTGAAGTGACCACCGCTTCCACCTACGAATGGTCAGACCCCACGCCAGATCTCTGGGAATTCAACCCCGAAGGCATTAAAGATAATACACAAAAATATACCGTAGTGGCGATCGATTTTGGAGTCAAACGGAATATCTTGCGTCGGTTAGCCAGCTATGGTTGCCGTGTCATTGTGGTTCCGGCTAATACTCCCTCTGAAGAAATCCTTCGCCATAACCCCGATGGTATCTTCTTGTCCAATGGGCCAGGAGACCCTTCTGCGGTGACTGAAGGCGTTGAAACGGCCAAACAGCTACTCACGGCTGGAAAACCCATGTTTGGCATTTGTATGGGTCACCAAATTCTGGGACTCTCCCTGGGAGCGCAAACCTATAAACTCAAATTTGGTCATCGAGGTCTCAATCAACCCGCTGGACTATCGCAAAAAGTGGAGATTACCAGTCAAAACCATGGATTTGCCATTAGTGGGGAATCTCTCGATCCCCAAGTAGAAGTCACCCATCTGAACTTAAACGACAAAACCATTGCCGGACTGCGCCATAAAGAACTGCCAATCTTCTCGGTTCAGTATCACCCAGAAGCAAGTCCTGGCCCCCATGATGCTGATTATCTGTTTGAAAACTTTATTCAGGCCATGGAAAATTACCGCGCGGCCTAAGTTCCCTGGAAACTATGGCATAAGGGACATCAGAAATGTTAATCTAGATCTCCGACTGTCCAATCTTGAATAGTCCTTTCATGGGGTTTACCCCTAAAAATTTGTTGATTTGATCTGAAATCAAAGGAGGGTAGAATTAAGGCTGAACCACTCACCCTGACTGTTAGTTTAAGAGGCACACGCAGCGTCAGCGGTAATGCACAAATTTTTCGCCTCACGGGTTTATTAGATGCATTTTCTGAACCCGCATTTCGTAAGGCCATCGGTAAATGTATTGATGAAGGGCCAAAGCACATTATCCTAGACCTGTCTAAGATTGATTTTGTGGATAGTTCTGGGTTAGGAGCTTTAGTCCAATTGGTGAAAAAAGCTCAGACTGAAGAAGGAAGTCTACAAGTGGTTGCCAATGCTCGGGTATTGCAAACTGTAAAACTGGTTCGACTAGAAAAGTTCCTATCGGTGTGTGACACGATTGACCAAGCCCTTGAAAATACGAAGAACTGATGACCAGGATAGGTCTTAACCGAGCTATCCAGTCCTTTTACTGGATAGCTTCCTATTTTAATTGTGGTGGAGGCACTTAGTGGTACTCGACCCGCGATCGATAGTTCCCGATCCTATCGACTTGCAACGATTATCGCCAGCGGCTTTAGCCTATGTGGGGGATGCTGTATATGAGTTGTACATGCGGACTTATTATCTAATGCCTCCCAAGAAATCGCCACTCTATCATCAAGCGGTTGTCCAACAGGTTCGCGCTGAACAGCAAGCTCAATATCTACAAACCCTAATTCCCTACTTAAGTCCAGAAGAGTTAGATATGGTTAGGCGGGGTCGCAATAGTGTCCATCGTTCCCCCCGACGCTTAGACCCCCAAATTTATCAACAAGCGACTAGCTTAGAAACCCTCATTGGTTATCTCTATTTAAGCGACCCCTCTCGATTGCATCAGTTATTGGGGATGCTTAATCTTGATGAATAACTAAAAATGTGTCCTGTTCGACAGACAGCCGAAAAAGCGATCGGGCAAACTACACCTTTAGATACGATTAATCCTATGGCAGCATTCCATAAACCCCGTCCTCAACGGAAATCCGAGGGGAGACGTTTTTCACGTCCTCAACTCAAAGGCAAACCCAAACCTGTACTCAAGCATCGCCCGTCTGCAGTAGAAACTCCCCAAGAGTCACCCCAAGAGCGATCGCCAGAAGTTGTGGAGGACTCGAACCCCGACCTAATCTATGGTCTCCATCCAGTACTCGCCGTCCTTAAAGGAGAACGGCATATCAATCGTGTCTGGATTACAGCCAAAATGAGGTATGATTCTCGATTTCATACCCTCCTCAACCAGGCTAAAGCAAACGGAACCGTCATTGATGAGGTAGACTATCGCCGACTCGACCAAATTACAGAGCGGGGAAATCACCAAGGAGTTGCCGTTCAGGTGGCTCCTTATCAATATATAGAGTTATCCGATCTGATTACCAGAGCCAAAGAACAAAGCCCCAATCCGGTCTTAGTTATTGCTGATGGAATTACCGATCCCCATAACCTAGGGGCAATGATTCGCACGGCTGAAGCCTTGGGATCTCAGGGTCTCGTGATCCCCCAACGCCGAGCTGTGGGGATCACCTCCAGCGTGGTTAAAGTTGCAGCCGGATCTTTAGAATCTTTCCTGGTTTCTAGGGTTGTCAATCTAGCTAGGGCCTTGGAAGAATTGAAGGCATCTGGATTTTGGATTTATGGAACTGTTGCTGAATCAGGAGAAGCTCTCCCTAAAGTTAACTTTTCTGGGGCGATCGCCCTCGTCATTGGTTCAGAAGGCAGTGGGCTAAATTTACTAACCCAGCGCCATTGTGATTTTCTCATTTCTATCCCTCTCCCAGGTAATACCCCCAGCCTCAATGCTTCTGTTGCTGCTGGAATGAGCCTTTATGAAATCTACCGGCAACGGTGGACTACCCCTTTGGATATTTCTGGTCAGAGCAATTGCCAAAATAAATTGAACCATGTATAACAAAATGTAAAGAAATATGACCATCGCTCAATATCGTCCGCTCAACTTTATTGTCCATCGGCAAAGTCAATAGGCAGGCTAGTCAATGAATAACGTCCAAGATTTGTTAGTGAATACCCAAAACTTCCTTGGTTTCGCCTACTGGATTGAAATCAAAACCCAAACCCCCTCTTGTACTTACTACTTTGGCCCCTTTCAGAGCATAGAAGAAGCGGAAGAAGTCCAACACGGTTATGAAGAGGATCTCAAAGCTGAAGCTGCTGAAGGCATCAGTACCCTGATTAAACAGTGTAAGCCTGAAGCCCTTACTATTTCTGGAGACTTGGGGGAAATCGGTAATCGGCAGGAGGCCATAGGGAATTATAGGGAATAGGGAAAGCCGGGTTTCAAAATTACCCATTACCCATTACCAGGCCTGAGAGTCTAGCCAATGGTCAATATCGGCTAAAACCAGGTTAGGGACTTCCCAAGGGAACAAATGGGCAGTTTGTGGATAACAGTGCCATTGACTCTTGGATAGAGCTTGTGCGGTTTCCCAACTGGAATCGGCTGTAATATGACAATCATGTGACCCAGCTAAAACTAAAGCTGGGCACTTAATCTGAACAAGAGCATCTCGGCGATCGTAGCGCTTTCTCAGGGCCCGATTCAAGGCTTGATGGGCAGCCCGAGAAGTCGAGAGATAGGCTCTTGTGCCCTCCTGAGCTAAATAGCGATAGGCTTGGGGGGTATGTTGTCGGATTAAGGTGCGAAAGAGCGATCGCCTCCCAAACTGCTCAATATTCCACTCCCATCCTGGCTTGATCCCATTCAACAGTGCTGCTATCCCCGTATACAGATAATCCTTCCAATTGACTGGAGGATGATTCCCACGGGGTCGAGCTGCTGTAGCAATCAGAATTAGCCCCTTCACCCGTTGCGGATGTCTCAAAGCCAACTCCAGGGCCAAAATACCCCCCAAAGACCATCCCAAGAGCAAAAATGAGTCAATTCCCAACCGTCCTAGAAGCGCCTCAAGATCGGCCAAATGATCGGTTAACTCAAACTCTTTTCGTACCTGGGAACGACCATAACCGCGCAAATCTGGGGCCAACGTCCAAAACCTTTGAGAGAGGCGATCGGTAAATACGGAGAGGGAGCCACCTGTACCTGGATGGCCATGTAAACACAATATCGGGAACCCTTCCCCCTTCGACTCCACAAACAAATCCTGGCTCATGGCAAAATCTGAAATTCCCTCAATGCAGGGACAAAATTGTGATTTTCATGACTGGGGCGACTCAGTTTAATTAAGGCAAAACGCTGGGCTGGAGTCAGTTTTGACCATTGCTCCAGAGTCAAATCAACCGTCACACTCTCCGCCTTTTCCACTACAACTGTGGGTATAACTGTTGCATCCATCCAAGGGAGATCGGGATCGATCGCCAGATCCTTGGGAAATCCCCCCGTTTTCGCGAAGACCAACTCTCGCAACTGTTCCCGATAGGTTTGCTGTTCCTCTAGAGTCTCACAAGGTAAAGCCATCAGCTCTTCTCTCTCCTCTACCGTCAATTGATGCCAATGGGTTAACTTCAGTTTCACGCCACAAGTATCCAATTTCATCCGTACCTGCATAGGAATACAGCGCAGGTCTTGCACAAAATCAGCTTCAAACTGAAACAAAGATAGGTTTTTGCCCTGATTATCACTCATGAAGGATCTGTCAATGGGGGTTTCTACAGAGTCTAGCAACGAATGGAGTTGTGCGATCGAATTGCACAACTCCAAGTGAAACAAAAATACTGATTATTCGGTAGAATTTTACTAAATTTCTGAACAGATCTCGAAGCGATCTCTTCATTGGGCTTTGCGCCCTTCGCAATCCCCTATCCTAGTTCAATCCCCCAGAGATGACTTAACATAAAAATAGAAACACACTTTACCAACTATCCCATGACCAAAACAGCAATCATTACAGGAGTGACAGGTCAAGACGGTTATTACTTGAGTCAGCTACTCTTAGGAAAAGGATATCATGTAGTCGGGTTAGTCTCTCCTCAACGCAAAAAAAATGTTTCTAAACTAGGAGAGTTAGCAGAACGGATCGAGATTTATCCTGTAGAATTAACGGATAGTGAGGCTTTGATTGAAATGGTTGAAGCCAAGCATCCAGATGAAATTTATAATCTAGCTGCCCCTAGTTTTGTCCCAGATTCTTGGAACGATCCGTTAGGCACTTTAGACTTAGTAACCGGAACCGCAACGCGCTTACTCGATGCTGTGCGTAAAGGAGATTTAGATACCCGATTTTATCAGGCCAGTAGTTCGGAAATGTTTGGCGATGTGCAGTGTTCTCCCCAGGATGAAGAAACCGCATTTCGACCCAAAAATCCCTATGCAGCGGCTAAACTTCATGCCCATTGGACTATGGTACATCATCGGCAACGATATGGTTTATTTGCCTGTAGTGGAATTTTATATAATCATGAATCTCCTCGCCGACCCCGAAATTTTGTTACTCGAAAAGTGTCTTTAGCAGCCGCTTCAATTAAGTTGGGTTTGAGAGAAAATTTAGAGATGGGAAGTTTAGAAGCCAAACGGGATTGGGGCTATGCTGGCGATCACGTGGAAGCCATGTGGCGAATGCTTCAAGCAGATGAACCAGAAGAATATGTAATTGGGACAGGAAAACTACATAGCGTTCAGGATTGGGTTGCTACAGCGTTTGCTTGTGTCGATTTAAATTGGGAAGACCATGTCACGATTAATCCCAAGTTTTTACGAAAAGATGAACATTTTCAATTGGTCGCGAATCCGACCAAGGCAAAGACGAAATTAGGATGGCATCCGCAGGTGAGTTTTGAACAATTGATTGAGAAAATGGTAAAACAGGATTTGGAGTTATTAAAACAGGGAGAGATAGGGAGATAGGGGAACACGGAGATCTCCTATTCCCTATTCCCTATTCCCTATTCCCTATTCTCATGGATATATTTGTTTTTTTAGAAATCTTTAGCCTGGAAGGAGGTATCCAATCCTATGTTAAAGATATTCTCAGCAGTTATACACAACTGTGCGCTCAAGACCCCGATCAAAGGGCTGAAGTTTACCTGTTGCGAGATAAAGCGGGATGTGATAATCCTTTTGAGGGTGAACCGGGTCTGAAGTTTTATTACTTCAAAAAAGAACAAGCTTGGTTAGGTCGAATTCATTTAGCCAGTACGCTCTTTCTTCATTTACTCCAAAAACGGCCTCGTCGCGTGTTTTGTGGCCATGTGTATTTAGCGCACTTGATACAACTGTTATGCAAGCCTCTGGGCATTCCTTATACGGTATTAACCTATGGTAAAGAAGTGTGGGAACCTTTAGCGCCGAAATATTACAATGCCCTCCAAAAAGCGGAATGGGTTTGGACGATTAGCCGTTATAGTCGAGATCGGACGAGTATCAATAATCAAGTCGATCGCCAGAAATTTGAGCTGCTCCCCTGTGCGATCGATGGGGATGTGTTTACCCCAGGGCCTAAAAATCTGGAGTTAGTGCAAACTTATCAGCTAGAGAGTGCAAAAGTGTTGATGACGGTTGCTCGGTTGTGGAGTGGAGATATTTATAAAGGGGTTGATGTGACTATCCGAGCCTTACCTAAAATTGCCCATGCTATCCCAGATGTGAAGTATTTGGTGATTGGACGGGGAGACGATCGCCCTCGGTTAGAGCAATTAGCTGAGGATCTGGGAGTGAGCGATCGCATCGTCTTCGCTGGTTTTGTGCCTGATGAGGCTCTTGTCGATCACTATCGTCTTGCCGATGCTTATATTATGCCATCCCAAGAAGGTTTTGGTATTGTATATCTTGAAGCGATGGCTTGCGGTGTCCCCGTATTATCAGGGGATAATGATGGTTCCGCCGATCCCCTGGAAGATGGGCGTTTGGGGTGGCAAGTCCCCTACCGAGACCCGGAAGCGGTGGCAACGGCATGTATCGAAATTCTGCAAGGGGGCGATCGCCGCTGTGACGGTTCCTGGTTACGGGAACAAGCTCTCTCTGGGTTTGGAAAACCAGCCTTTACCCAACGGTTAGCTCAACTTCTCCATAACTGACAATTGGGTAACTGAGCCATTATCCTAGGAAGAGACAACCCCATAAGGAGGCGATCGTGAACTTAAACGATTGGAAAAAACTTCAGATTAACCTATCCGGTATTGGCTTTTGGTTAGCCCTTTTTGGGGGAATTTGGCTGTTAGGATCGGTGGGTTTGGGCTGGATTGTCCATTCGATTCTGATTCTGATTGTCCTATTGGCGATCGCTCCTGTTATTTTTCTTATTGCTCTGCGCTGGTGGTTGCAACGAAATCTGATTGAGTCTTCTTGTCCCGTGTGCCAAACCTCATTTCCGGCGTTAAATAACACTCAAGTGCGCTGTCCTGGTTGTGGGGAACCCCTGAAAGTCGTCTCTGGCAAGTTTACGCGTTTAACTCCCGATGGCACAATTGATGTTGAGGCGATCGATGTGTCTGTACAACAAATCGATGACCGAGGAAGTTAGGAATTAATGGCTTGAGGCGGTAAACTTGAAATTCATCGCTATTCTCCAGATTGTAACTGGCTTTGCTCATTGAGTTTCTCTCGTAATTCCACTTGTTCCACTAACTCCTGATTCAAGAAATAATTGAGGAATGTTCGGATAATGGCGATCGCCCCCAATTTTCCCAAACTTTCCCAACTTGGCGCAACTGTTGTTGCTAAAATATCCGCCCCTAGCTGAAACTCCAGCGCCAACGCCAACCAAGACCCCAATTTAATTCGCAGCAGTACAAAAGGAGTATCCGAATTCCCTTGTGGCATCAACTTCATTTGAGGCAGCAGTTGGATCGCTAATCGCAGAGTTTGCACCAAACCAAGGAGAATGCAAAATACAGCGATCATCTCAAAGGCTAGTTGAATGATTCCAATGAAGCCACTAAAAGCTTCTTCAACATGATGTATCCATTCCATAGCTTCAGGTTGGTATGGTTTACTCCTATAGCAGAGAAAGAGTTAGTTAGGACTCCGGCTCAATACTGAAACCTAGCTACAATAACTTATTCCCCATTCCCTATTCCCTATTCCCCATTCCCTATTCCCTATTCCCCATTCCCCATTCCCTAGCCCACAGCGCTATATTAACCGTTCATCCTGATTTTAAGGGCAGTCCGAATCTGAGCCTGTACCCGATCTTCGGGCAAATTGGCATCAATACGAATCATGCGCTCTGGATAGGTGTGGGACAGACTCTCAAAGCCCTGTTTGACGCGATGATGAAAGGCCAGATCTTCTTGTTCCATGCGATCGGCTGATGCCCTTTGGCGCATTCGTTTAAGTCCAGTTTCCACATCGACATCCAACCATAGGGTGACATCACTTTGGATACCTTGTGTAGCAATTTGATTGAGTTGATGGATTAAGTCTAAACTTAAACCACGACCGTAGCCCTGATAAGCGAGGGTCGAATCGGTGAAGCGATCGCATAAAATAATTTTGCCTGCCTTCAGTGCAGGTTGGATAAACGCTTGGATATGTTGGGCGCGATCGGCTGCATAGAGTAACAACTCTGGAATATCATAAATCCAACTATCCCCCAATAACACCGCCCGTAACTGTTCGCCCAAAGGTGTACCTCCGGGTTCCCTGGCGATCAGGACTTCTTGAGAGAGCCAAGACCTCAGCCACTCTGAGGTTTGCTGGATTTGGGTCGTTTTTCCTGCACCCTCAATTCCCTCAAATACAATTAACTTGCCCAACCCAGGGGAAAAACGCTCTAATGGTTCTACAATCATAGTTTTTTGGCGATCGTACCCACCTCACTCATTCTCTCGTGTCAATAAGAGAGGGAATGACTGGTAAGATGAGTTTCGATAATATAGTTAAAATTATCCGTGTTTTACGTCCGGAGTGTTTTATGGCTCGGTACACTTGTTTATTTACAGTAGCGCTTCCCAATAACAATCTCCGGCAGTCGTTGATTGAGATTCTCAAATCCTTGAATATTGAGGTTCAATACGATAGAGCCGAGTACCTCATGGGACGCGAAAAGCCTGGCAAAGTCCCTTTTGGCAAATTAGTTACCGTGGAAGTGTTGATTGATAACACAACCGCTACTGAAACGGAAATTAAAATGACCTTAGTGGCCAAAAACGAAGAGCTACCTTTACAACTGGACAATCACTGTCATCAACTGTTCCAACAGGTTAGCAAGCAAATTCAAGACAGCAGTCAATTGAAGTTGATTGATACAGTTCCTGGATAACCCGATGGCCAGTAGTGGAGTAGGGAGTGGGGCGTAGGGAGTAAGGGAAGATCCCCAATGACCTGTTACCTATTACCCATGACCTATTACCCATTACCAGTACGTAGGACTATATATCTTCTTCGCCCATCATACCGGGGCTAATTAAGGTAATATCGAATTCATCTGATGCGGGAGTCGTGACCACGCTTTCCCGGACTAATAGATAATAACTAGCTCTTACTTGGGGACCGAAGACAATTTCATCTTCATTCTTGAGGTCATGGGTGGGGACTTTTTTACCATTGACCATAATCCCGTTAGCGCTTCCTTTGCCTTTAAGATTACCGTCAACGATGCGGTAATAGTAATTTCCGTCTTCTTTGGGTAACCGAACTAGGGTCGCATGGCGACGAGAGACGAATTGGGAATATAGGCGAATATCGCTCTGTTCATGGCGACCAATGGAGTAAACTGGGGCTTCGAGTGTAAATTCTCGCCGTCCCTTATCGTCTTCAATAATGAGGAGATGATTTTGGTTAGATTGGGCAGAAGTTTCGGTCATTATTTAGATTATACCTATTCAATAACATCAATAACTTAGGGTTTAGTCCTCATTTAAGAGGTTTTAGGGAAGGGGCAAAGGACACGAAGCCTTGTTAACCGTAGATTTTGGGATTCCTTTTCTAGTTTAAACGCTCTTGATGGAGATAGTTACTCTAATTGGGAGTATTTTTAGAGAAACCATGAGTACAATAACTGGAGAATGGAAGCCCCCAGATGAGTACAACAAAGTGACAATTTTAATCGATTCTAGTCATATTGTGAAGTAGGGGAACGGATCTGCCAACAGTAGTAATATAAGCTATTGTGTATTGCCTCTTGCCTATTGCCCATTCCCCATTCCCTAGGGCGAAGGTTAGAGAGTCAAGTGGGGTAACGTCGGCGCAACAGCAGAGAGTTGGTGACGACACTGACGGAGCTAAAGGCCATGAATGCACCCGCAGTCGCTGGAGAGAGGAGAATACCGAATTGCGGCAGAAACACACCCGCAGCTAGGGGGATGGCAAGGATATTGTAGGCAAAGGCCCAAAAGAGGTTTTGGCGAATTTTGCTAAAGGTGTCTCGACCAAGGGCGATCGCGTGGGGAATGTCGGCGAGCCGATCGCCGATCAAAACCAGTTGTGCGGTATCCATCGCTACTTCAGTGGCGCTCTGGAGGGCAATGCCCACATCCGCTTGAGCTAGAGCAGGAGCATCGTTGATGCCATCTCCGACCATAGCGACGCGGGCAGATTTTTGTAACGTAGCGATCGCCTCGGCTTTGGCTTCGGGTTTCACTTCTGCCTGAATTTCGTCCTGACTCAGTCCCAGTTTTTCCCCCACGGCGTGGGCGGTTGCTTGGCGATCGCCGGTTAGCATCATCACGCTTAAGCCCATCTGCCGCAGAGTTTCCAGGGTTTCCCTTGCTTGGGGACGCAGGGGATCGATAATCCCTAACCATCCGGCCCATTGGCCATTGAGGGCGATCGCTACGACGGTTTTACCCTCTTGGGCAAGTTGGTCAATTTCTTCAGTATTCGCGGGTAAAATAACCTCTTGTTGCGCTAACCATTCGGGGGTTCCCAACAGTACTCGTTCTTGCTCCACCCAGGCTTGAACGCCATAACCGGCAAGGGTTTGGAAACTTTCCGCCGAGGGTAAGATTAATTCCCGCTTTTGGGCTGCGTCTAAAATAGCACGGGCGAGGGGATGGTTCGTGCCTTGTTCAACGGCTGCCGCAGTTCCCAGGAGGCGATCGCTACTCCAACCTAGGGCCGGATTGGGGATACAATCGGTGACTACAGGAGTGCCTTGGGTGAGAGTTCCCGTTTTGTCAAAACTGATTAAGTCGATGGCGTTGAGTTGTTGTAGCGCTTGTCCGCCTTTGATCAGAATGCCTTGTTTTGCGCCAATTCCTGTACCGACTAAGATGGCGGTGGGGGTGGCTAACCCTAGGGCACAGGGACAAGCAATGACTAAAACGGCGATCGCCAATTTTAAGCTCAGTAGAACGGGAGAATAGGGGGTTTCCCCAGTTGCTAGTATATGGGGCCACAGTTGCACGCCCCACAGTTGCCAGAAGAGAAAGGTTAATGTGGCGATCGTCATAATGCCGTAAACAAAATAACCGGCTACCGTATCAGCCAGTTGTTGAATGGGCGCTTTACGGGTTTGGGCATTTTCCACCCATTGGATAATTTGACCCAAGGTTGTATCTGAGCCAACGTGGGTAGTCTCCAGAGTGACGAGTCCCGACTCATTCACTGTTCCGGCACTAACCCAATCTCCCGCCTGCTTGGGTACGGGGATCGCTTCCCCGGTAATCATACTTTCGTTGACCGTGGTTTCTCCACCGACGACGCGCCCATCCACGGGAAAGCGTTCTCCTGGTAAGACTCGCAACCATTCCCCCACTTTCACGGTTTCAGCCGCAATATCAACGGGGGTTTCATCCGGCGTTGAACCGACGGGAATCAGGTGCGCTCGTTTGGGTTGTAGGGCTAAGAGGGCACTGAGATCGGCGGCGGCTTGGCTTCTGGCTCTGGCTTCTAGGGTCCGACCGAGGAGAATAAAGCCCAGGAGCATCACCGGTTCGTCAAAGAAGCATTCCCATCCGGTTTGGGGAAAGAGCAGGGCAATGGTGCTGGTGGTGTAGGCAGCGATCGCCCCTAAGCCGACTAAACTATTCATATTGGGGCTATTGTTCCATAATCCCCGCGCCCCTTCGATAATGATGCTTCGTCCGGGAAAGAGGAGGGCGAGGGTGGCTAAACCCCAGTGAAACGTCATGGAACTTAGAAGAGGTAAATAGTGAAATCCATGGCCGGTAAAGCATAGCAGCAATAAAGAGGCGGCGATCGCCAATTCTTTTTGATGTGCTTTCAGTTCCTCTTGATACCGCTGTTGGGGAGAAAGGGATGAATTTCCGAAGTTTTCCGGCGATCGTAGTTGGCTGGGAAATCCTGATTCCGTCAGCTTTTCAGCCAATTGAGTGCCATTAACCGCGCCACTCTCATATTCTACTGCCGCTACAGCCGTCACTAAATTAACACAAGCAGACCGGACTCCTGGCTGTTGAATGAGTTGCCGTTCCACAGCTTGGACACATCCGGCACATTTCATTCCCGTCACATCTAAGGTTAGGGTTTCGAGGGATATTGAGTCTTGGGGGACTGGTGTTTGGGGAACGACTTGCATAGGCGGCTCTAGAACTCTCCACTACGATCTCTGGTCTAGTTTAGAGCAAGCCTATGGAACAAGAAAATTAAAAAATTCCTTCTCTTTCTAATCGCAAGAGCTTCGCCATGTCCTCGTGGGTTGGGTTTTGGACAAGTAGAACGCAACGTCAACTCAACGGATTTGTTGGGTTTCGTTCCTTAATCCAACCTACGAACTTAGAGAGATGGGATTAGGCGATCGCAAATTCCGTAAACTTCCGAGTCTCCGGATCGTGAAACGCCAATACAATCTCCTCCTTCGATAGTCCTTTCAGCAATAGCTCATTGGCTATCCCTTCTTCCGTCCAATCCTCTTCAATATGAATTTTCTCATTTTTAATCCGAATATGAACGTGAATATTTCTAATTTTCTTCTTCCCGTCCCACCCCATAAACAGCCAAAAATATTGGTCGTGAGTTTCATCAAACACTAAACAACTTTCTCGATCTAGATTTGATGAACCAGAGACCCATTCATGATATTCAGTTAAAATTTGTTGAATCAAGTCGCGATAGTGTTCTAATTTATCCATGGTATGACTTCTTCCTTCTCCATATCAACCACAATTAACCAGAGCTGATTGACTTTGGCCACTTCTTGAATTGATTTTCTCCTAAAAAAGTTTTCGTCAACGTCATCTTTATTGTCCAACCGTCTTTAATCAAGGCATGTTTGACTGCATCATGATAAATATCTTTGGCCGGCATCTTCGATCTCTGGGTAAACACTCTGATATAATATCAGAGTCTATTTACAATAGGCTCTAACTATGCAATTTGATAATTATGAATTTGATGGTTCCCAAAATGCGCTGATTGGGCAATTAGCCAGTCGCATGAAATTTGTCAGTATCTTTTTGATGATTGGTGGAGTGCTAACGGTCATCTTTGGACTGCGCGGATCGGAAGAAGGTATCGGAGCCACGATCTCAGGAGTGGCTGATTTTTTAATCGGTATTTGGACATACCAAGCCTCTACTGCCTTTAAGCGAATTGTCGATACTGAAGGTCAGGATATAGAACATTTAATGGGTGCATTAGGAGAGTTGCGAAAACTTTACACCTTACAATACTGGGTTTTGATCGTTACATTGGTGGCTCTTATTTTGGTCTTGGTCTTGGGTATGATTTTAGGATTGCTTGGGGGTTTAGGCTAGAGTAATAAGGCTAAAACTAACTATAGTCCAAGTTCTACACAGGAATTAAAGTATTGTTTATAGAAGATTCGAGAAGTAGGAGCGATCGCCCTATAAAATAAACTAGGAACTTACCCTAGCTCCCAAGTTAAACCGGAAAATTAGTCTATGACCACAGCATCAGCAAGCGATCGCCCATTACCCTCCTGGAACAATACTCAAGCCGACTATCCCCAAGATAAGTGCATCCATCAGTTATTTGAAGCCCAAGCGAACCGGACTCCTGACTCCGTGGCTGTTGTATTCGAGTCTCAACGACTGACCTATCGGCAGTTAAACGCCAAAGCCAACCAACTGGCTCGCCACTTGCAAGGGTTGGGAGTCGGACCAGAGGTATTGGTGGGTCTGTGCGTCGATCGCTCCTTGGACATGGTAGTGGCTATGTTGGGAATTCTCAAAGCCGGTGGCGCTTATGTACCCTTAGACCCCGCTTATCCCCAAGAGCGAATTGCCTTGATGGTTGAAGATGCCGCTTTGTCAATTGTCGTCACCCAAGAGCAACTCATATCGGGTTGGGGGGGATCGCCTGCTTTAAAATGGGTTAACTTAGACAAGGATTGGGACAAGATATCGCAACAGAGTCCAGAAAACCTAGAAAGTAATATTAATGCTGAAAACTTAGCCTATATTATCTACACTTCCGGCTCCACAGGCAAACCCAAAGGCGTGCAAATTGCCCATCGTTCAGTCGCGAATTTGTTACATTCGATCGCCACTTCTCCGGGATTGAGCATTCAAGACACCATGATTGCTGTGACCACCATTTCTTTTGATGTTTCAGTCCCAGAAATCTATGGGCCTTTAAATGTCGGCGGAAAAGTTGTTATTGCCCGTCGTGAAGTTGCCAAAGACCCCGCACAGTTAATGGCATTAATTCACCAACACAGTGCCACAATCATGTCAGCCACTCCAGCCACGTGGCGAATGCTGTTAGATGCCGGTTGGCAAGGGAGCCAAAACCTGAAAATCATTTCCACCGGAGAGCGCTTATCCAGGACATTAGCTAACCCATTATTAGAAAAATGTGCCTCTCTTTGGAACTTATACGGGCCGACAGAAATTACCGTTTGGGCAACCCTGTACCGAGTCAAACCCGGTGAAGGGAAAATAGCGATCGGACAACCGATTGCTAACACGAAAACTTATATTCTCGATTCAGATCGAGAACCCGTTCCCATTGGCGAATCCGGAGAACTGCATATCGGGGGTTCAGGTTTAGCGCGGGGATATTTAAACAGACTAGAACTCACCGCAGAAAAATTTATTCCTAATCCCTTTAGCCAAGACCCCAACTCCCGTCTCTACAAAACTGGAGATTTAGCTCGCTACTTACCCGATGGCAATATTGAATATCTTGGACGCATCGACCACCAAGTAAAAGTACGGGGCTATCGCATCGAACTCGGAGAAATCGAAGCCACCCTCAGCCAAAATCCAGAAGTCAAACAGGCGATCGTTGAAGCAAGAGAAGATGTCCCCAACCAGAAACGCTTAGTCGCATACATCGTTCCCGGTTCTGCCACTGACGAGCAAAATCCAGAAGATACCAGCGAACAGACCCAAAAATGGCAGAAAATCTGGGATGAAGCTTATATCCAACCCGACGAAACCCAAGACGGTAGCTTTCATATTGGTGGCTGGAACGACTCTTATACCGGCAAAGACCTCGACCCCGAACAAGTGCAAGAATGGGTTGACTATACCGTAGAGCGGATTCTGTCGTTGCAGCCCGATCGATTATTAGAAATTGGCTGCGGCACGGGTTTACTCCTGTTTCGGATGGCTCCCCAATGCCAGCATTACTACGCCACGGATCTTTCAGGGGAAGCCATTCGTTACCTAGAACGACAAATGGGTAATAACGAGTTAGCCCAGTCAGTCACCTTGCGACAGACTCCAGCAGATGGATTAGGTGAAATAGTCCAAGAAACTTTTGACACCGCTATCTCCAACTCAGTAATTCAGTTTTTCCCCAGTATCGATTATTTAGTGGAAGTTATCGAAACGGCGGTATCGTTAGTTGAACCCGGAGGCCAAATTTTCCTAGGGGACATCCTCAGTTTGCCCTTGTTGGAAGCCTTTCATACCTCAGTGCAGTTATATCAAGCGTCCGCTGAACTGTCTGTAGCACAATTAAGGCACAGGATCGGCGATCGCCTCTCGCGAGAGCAACGACTCATTATCGACCCGGATTTCTTCATCGCCCTCAAACAACACTTACCCCAAATTAGCCATGTAGAAATCCAACTCAAGCGCGGGCATTACCAAAACGAACTCACTCGTTTCCGCTACGATATCGTTCTTCATATTGGCAAAAAATCCCAAAATGCCACAAAACCCCCCATTTATCTAAACTGGCAACCAGATAATTTAACTGTGGCGAAAGTTCGCCAACAACTGCAAGAAACTGCCCCAGAAATCCTCGTTCTCACCCGCGTTCCTAACGCCAGAATTTGGGCAGACTTGCAAGCGATAGAAAGATTAGCCAGTCCTGAATGTCCCGAAACTGTCGGAGAACTGCGACAACAGATTACCCCAGAAGGCATTGAACCCGAAGATTGGTGGCAATTGGAATCCGAAGTCGATTATCGGATTAACATTACTTGCTCAGGCAATAGTAGTGAAGCTTACTATGATGTCCTATTTATTCGCTCCGACAGCAACATCATTCCAGACAGCACGATTATTGCACCTCAAGAAAACGGACTCAAACCTTGGAGTGCTTATGCCAATCAGCCCTACACCGGCAAGCAACACCATCAATTAATTCCTCAGTTGCGCGAGTTCCTGCAAGAAAAACTGCCCGATTATATGGTTCCATCGGCATTTGTGGTTCTGGACAAACTGCCCCTAAGTCCCAGCGGTAAAGTCGATCGCCGCGCCCTACCCGCCCCAGATAAATCTCGCCCAGTTCTCGATGTAGAATTAGTTGCACCGCGAACTCCCACCGAAGAAATTCTCGCCGGACTTTGGGCAGAATTGTTAACGCTCAATGAAATTGGAGTCCTAGACAACTTCTTTATGTTGGGAGGAGATTCCATCCAAGCGACTCAACTGATTTCGCGAGTCCGGGATACTTTTGGGGTTGAACTATCCTTGCATCGGTTATTTGAATCGCCAACCGTAGCAGAATTGGCAGAAACTCTACTCGGCACTTCCAGCCAACAACAAGCAACCATCCAACCCATACCGCGAGAAGCAGAACTCCCCCTCTCGTTTGCCGAACAACGCTTATGGTTTCTCGATCAATTGCAGGAAAAAAGTATCGCCTATAACGAGCAAGAAGCCTTGCGTTTGACGGGTTCGCTCTCGATAGAAGCCCTAGAGATGGCACTGCAAGAAATTGTTCGCCGTCACGAGAGCTTGCGGACTAATTATCAAGCCGTAGAGGGTTCTCCAGTCCGGGTGATTCACGAGATTCAGAAACCCGGTTTCTTTAGTCAACTCGCTTCTACAGCCAATACTGACACAGAAACCCGGTTTCTTGAGTTGCAGCGTTTAGCCGCAGAAGAAATTCAGCAACCCTTTGACCTAGCAAACGATCCTTTACTACGAGTAACCCTATTCCAGTTAGCCCCCGATGATTATGTACTGTTGCTCACCATGCACCATATTATTACTGATGGCTGGTCAACAGGAGTATTGAGCCACGAGTTAGAAGTTCTCTACGGGGCTTATGTGCAAGGGAAACCGTCACCATTACCCCCACTGCCCATCCAATATGCTGATTTTGCTTGCTGGCAGCGGCAACCGGCGACTGCGGAAATGCTCGCGCCCCAACTGACTTACTGGAAACAACAGTTAGCCGGAACACCTCCTTTATTAGAATTGCCCACGGATTATCCCCGGAAAACCGTGCAGACGGCTAACGGAGGGAAAGAGTTTTTTGAACTGGGAATTGAATTTACCCAACGGCTAAAGCGTCTGAGTCAGGAGTTGGGCGTGACTCTATTTATGACCCTATTTGCCACATTTAGCACCTTACTTTATCGCTATAGCTCTCAAGAAGATATTGTTGTCGGTACGCCCATTGCTAACCGCAACCGCAGCGAAATAGAAGGACTGATTGGATTTTTTGTCAATACTTTGGTGTTGCGAAGTCAATTTGAAGACAATCCCAGTTTCTCCCAACTTTTGCAACAAGTGCGGCAAACTTGTTTGGATGCCTACGCCCATCAAGATGTCCCGTTTGAGCAGTTGGTGGAGGCATTGCAACCAGAACGCAGCCTCAGCCACTCGCCGATTTTTCAGGTGATGTTTGCTCTGCAAAATGCACCGATGAAACCTCTGGAGTTACCGGAGGTGAGTTTTAATTGGTTACAGATAGAAAGCGCCAAAGCCAAGTTCGATTTAACGTTGTCCATGGAGGAGACAGCAGCGGGATTAATTGGCTATTGGGAATACAATCGCGATTTGTTTGAATCCACAACAATTCGTCGCATGATGGGGCATTTCAAGACGTTGCTAGAAGGAATTCTAGCTAATCCCAAAGCACCAGTTAGCGAACTACCGTTACTGATAGAAGCGGAACGCCATCAATTATTAGTAGAGTGGAACGATACCCAAGTCGAATATCTCCAGGATCGGTGCATCCACCAGTTATTTGAGGAGCAAGTAAAACGCACTCCCGATTCTGTAGCAGTGGTTTTTGAGGACAAACAGCTAACCTATCGGGAACTCAACGGGAAAGCAAATCAATTGGCGCATTATTTGCAAAACTTGGGAGTCGGGCAGGATGTGCTGGTGGGGATTTGTGTAGAGCGCTCTGTGGAAATGATAGTAGGACTGTTGGGAATTCTTAAAGCAGGTGGGGCGTATCTGCCTTTAGACCCCAATTCTCCTCCAGATAGATTAGCTTATCAAATCTTAGATGCCCAAGTATCAGTGTTGCTGACTGAGAAAAAGTTGGGGCATCTACAGCTACAAGAGCGAGTACGTCAGGTTTTGTTAGATGTAGATTGGAGCGTAATCGCACAAGAAGCAAATAGCAACTTAGTGACTCAAGCCAAGCCAGACAACTTGCTCTACGTTATTTACACATCAGGAACTACGGGTCAACCCAAAGGAGTCGCGATCGCACATAAATCGATGATCAACTACCTTCATGGGATTGTTCGGCAATTTAATCTCAACTCTTGTGAACACTTTGCTTTGGTCTCTAGTATTACTACTGATTTAGGGAACACGATCATTTTTCCAGCTTTATGCACAGGAGGATGTCTTCATATCATCTCCCAAGAAACATCTTCTCAACCTGATGCTTTAGGAGATTATATACAGCACCAAAACATTGATTGCCTCAAAATTGTGCCCTCCCATCTCATGGCTTTGCAAAGCTCGTCTCGTTCCGAGCAATTGTTACCCCGTCAAGTTCTAATCTTAGGCGGTGAAGCTTCTCGTTCCGATTGGGTGGGTTACCTTCAATCTCAAGCTCCCCAATGTACGATCTTCAATCATTACGGACCGACTGAAGCGACCGTTGGCGTATTAACTTATCGATTGGAGCCAGAGTTATCAATAGAAAATAGTTCAACGCTTCCTCTGGGGTGTCCTCTTCCCAATACCCAAATCTATATTCTCGACCAGCATCTCCAGCCTGTCCCCATAGGCGTACCGGGCGAACTCCATATCGGCGGTGCAGGGTTAGCGCGAGGCTATCTCAACCGCCCCGAATTAACCGAGCAAAAGTTTATCTCCAATCCCTTTAGTGACGAACCGGGTTCGCGCCTTTACAAAACCGGCGATAAAGCGCGCTATCTCCCGGATGGCAAGATTGAATTTATCGGACGCATCGACAACCAAGTGAAAATCAGAGGTTTCCGCATCGAACTCGGAGAGATTGAAGCAACTTTAGCCCAACATCCAGAAGTACGTGAAGCAATCGTTATCATCCGCGAAGATTCGACCGGGGATAAGCGTCTAGTAGCCTATATCGTTTCCGAGGCAGAAGAACTAGCGGGGTCTGATGTGCGCGGTTTCCTGAAAACGAAGCTACCGGACTACATGGTTCCCAGTGCATTTGTGTTTTTAGAGGCATTGCCTCTAACGCCTAATGGCAAAGTAAATCCCCGCGCCCTCCCTGCACCAGATAAAGAACAGAGAGAAAAAGGAGCGATCGCCCCCCGCACCACTACGGAACTACAACTATGCCAAATTTGGTCGGAAGTTCTCAAAATTTCCACCCTTGGAGTACAAGACAACTTCTTTGAATTGGGCGGTCATTCCCTGTTAGCCGTTCGTTTGATGGCTCGCATCGAACGGCAATTAGGCATTCACCTACCTTTGACTACTCTGTTTACAGAACCGACGATCGAAAGCCAAGCCCATTTGCTCTCCTCCCAAAGCCAAGTCCGCTCCCATTCTCCCTTGGTGCCGATTCAATCTTCAGGAGAGTTGCCACCATTGTTCTGCGTACATCCGGTTGGCGGCAACGTTCTGTGTTATGCAGAGCTAGCCCAAAATCTGGGCAACAACCGACCATTTTATGGCTTGCAGTCTCTGGGGTTATCTGGCGAACAGGAACCTTTGACAACAATAGAAGAGATGGCGGCTATTTATATAGAAGTATTACAGGAAATTCAGCCCGCCGGTCCGTACTATCTGAGCGGCTGGTCAATGGGCGGTATCGTTGCTTGGGAAATGGCACGGCAGTTGCAAACTTTGGGGCAAAACGTCGAGCTACTGGCGTTGATTGACAGCTATGCACCGAGCCACAATCAACAACCGATTGATGAGGCTTTTTTGATGAATACTCTATTGGGCGATCTCGGCGGTATATTTGGTACAGAGTTCTCAATTTCGACCCATGAACTTTACCCGCTTCAACCCTCAGAACAGTTAGGTCGCATCTTAACTGAAGCCAAACGCCTGAATATTTTGCCGCGAGAAATCTCCCTTAAACAGATGGATTGGTTGTTTGAGGTTTTCAAAGCAAACCTGAAGGCCGTATACGATTATCAACCTCAGCCTTATTGGGGTCGAGTCGCTCTATTTGCAGCCAGTGAACTAGAAGAAGACCGAGGGTGGAGTACTTGGGTGACAGGGGAGTTGGAAACTTATATGATTCCCGGCGACCATTATGGGATGATACGATCGCCCCACGTCTGGGTTCTCGCCCAAAAGCTGGAAGCTTGCTTGAATCAGGCACAATAGCGATCCAAGATCAAGTCTGGTTAAATAGATTAGAGTTTTATGATTAAGCTCGTGGGAATTGATCCTTAAGACTTGCCAAAGCTGACCAACGGGAATCCATAGCAGTATCGTCAGGTGCAGCCATTTCCTGAGTCACCTCAATTCCTGGACAATCTTTATCGCATAATTGCCGATGGGGAAGTCTTAAGCAAAGCTGTTCGTAGAGCCAAGCTTCAGGGTCAAAATGACCTTGAGGGGATAGGGTTTCCACCAAATCCTCTAAAGCCACTTCTCGCTCTAACGGTAGATTATCATTGAGAGTCTCGGCATTGGGATCGAGCCAAATCATTTCCTTCGCTTTCGCCCGCAGTCGATAATTATATTGTTGCAGACAGCGATCGCACTTCAGGGTTACGATCGTTTCGGCGATCGCCTTCACCTCCAAATAACTCCCTTGGTGAATCATCTTAATCCAGCCCTCAACAGGCATCAAAGAATCTAACCCATCCAAATACTCATCAACCTCAATCTTGAGTTTTCCATCTGGGCACTTCAACAACCCAGGAATATGGATCATCTGCATCATCCACCTCCTTGCAAACTACTCCGTGAGCTGGGATCGCACTCGTACAATCAAGCATCGATGAGGCTCCTTACCGACACTCTCCGTCTCTAGATCCTCATGCGATTGCAAAAACTGATGCACTTCTCGCCTTTCCGCCGATGAGAGCGCCTTCATCTCATACGCGATCGCCGTTTGACGCACCGTATAAGCCGCCACCTCAGCCATTTTCTGCACTTCCTGCTGTCGCTGGTGACGATAGCCATTCAACTCAACTGTAAACGACCCCTGTTCCTCCCGGTCTTGTCCCAGATTGAGAATTGCATTAATCAGATACTGAATGGCATCTAAACTTTCGCCCCCCGTACCCACCAACTGTTCAATCTGGGACTCATTCAAAGGTGAAGGGTCAATCATTAACCAAGACGTTTCCTGTCCTGACCATCCTTCAATTACCTCCACCTTCACCGCAGTGGTTAGTCCCATCTTGTTTAACAGGTTTTCTAGCCACTCCTGGCCGCGCTTTTGCATGGTTTCCTTCATCGCTGCTACCGAGGCCTATTTCTTTTTCGATTCCGGTTTAGTCTTCTTTTTAGACCGCTTTTCAAAAGGCAGATCCGCACGATTGTCGGATATGGTACCCGCAGGACTAACGCTCAGGCCTTTCTCCTCGACTAACTTCTGGAGATTTTCCGGCAACGGTTCCTTAGACAAAATAAACGTTTGTGCCGTTTGGAAAATATTGGCAATCACCATATACATCAAAACCCCAGCCGGTAAGGGAAAGAATAAGAACATCCCTGTAAAGATAATGGGCGTAATCTTATTAATGGTTTGTTGCTGGGAATTGGCATCATTATTAGTACTGGTTCCTCCCTGGCCAGACAGAACCTGGTTCAGATACAAACTGACCCCGAAGAACAACACCATTCCGAGGATGTCAAAGTTAATATTGCCATTATCATCAACAGCCCCAACTCTTCCGAGAGCTTTAATAAATAAAAATCCTTTCTCTGCTGCTAATCCTGGGACTGTCCCTTGAAGGGTCACTTCTCCCGGTTGAAGAGCAACTAAAGAGCCATCGGGATTAACCTCAACAAACTCTTCACCCTTAGTTATCGTCCAAGTCGGTTGTAACTTTTGTCCCCGATCTGGATATTGAGCCACCAACTCGTTAACCGTTTGTCCTTCTACAGTTTGTAGGTTAATTTGGGTTTTCTCGCCCACCCCAATTTTATTACCTCCAGGCAAAATTGCCGCTACTTTAGCATGAACCCCATCTTCGATATAGATGTTTTGGGGTTTCGTGGCATAAATTTGGGGTTGAATTCGCTGAATCTGTTCTTGGGGGAAAATCTGCACATCCACCGTATAGTTAACATCGGCAAACGGCGATCCTCGCAATGTGGCAAATAGAGCAAATAGCACCGGCATTTGAATCAGGACTGGCAAACACCCAGCTAAGGGATTCCCCACCTCTTTAAAGAGTTTAGCCATCTCTTCCTGTTGTTTTGTGGGGTCATCTTTGTAGCGATTGCGAATTTCTTCTTGTCGCTTTTGCATGTAGGGCTGTACCACACGGGTGCGGCGCATACTGCGAATCGATCCGGCACTGAGGGGATACAGAGCAAACCGAATGACCAAGGTTAGGGCGACGATCGCCAAACCATAGCTCGGTACGATCCCGTAGAAAAAATCTAGGATCGGTAGCATAACGTTGCTAGAAAGAAAACCAATACCAAAGTCCATTCGTCGTGAGTCAACCTTTGCGCTGAGGAACTGCCTCTTCAGTGTATCTGATTGTCGGAGGCTTGATCTGATTAATTTTCACCGAGAACAGTCAGACTGTCCTCGGACGAATAAAGAATTAGGCGTTAACCTTACTCCCAGAGCCACTTTTCGTTTGGGCATTTTTGGAGATTTTGCCATTGATATAGTCATACAGTTCCCGAAACTGGGGGAGCGATCGCAGTTCTAGACGACTGCCATCCTTGAGCGTAATCACCATATCTCCCCACGATCCAAATCCCCTAGGAACAACGACCACTTGGGAGATTTCCGAGTAAATTACATCCGTGCGGTTGCGTCCCATCCATCCTCCAACACTGGAAACCCGGCGGCTGGTAATCCGATATCGAGACCAAATCGCTCGAATAATCGAACCAATGGTTAAGGGGAGAGCAATAATGGTAAAACCGATAAAAATATTGAAGATTAAATCTCCAATATGGGGGCCGCCATCATAGATGACATCTTCTTTAATTCCCATTCAGTACCTCTGCCTGTGCCAATAACTGCTCTAATTCTTGCAGAAATTCGTCCCAATTGCAGGATTGAACACTTGGGCGCACAATAAATACCAATCTCCACCCCCTCTGAATTTTGGGGAGCAGTTGGCGGAGTTTGGCCCGCATTTGCCGTTTTATTCGATTACGATAAACGGCTCGTTTATCAACTTTTTTGCCAATCGCAATGCCAATTTGGGTAGGGTGGCTTGGACGATGGGCATTTTGCGAACGAGAAAGTTTTGGTCCTAAAGCCCTTAGGGTCAAATGGGTGGTTTCATGTCGGCTTCCTTGACGATAGACTCCGACAAAATGTCGTCTATTTTTCAGTCGATTAGCTTTGGGGAGCATGATATAGCGCTTCGCGCTGGTCATGGGTAAGAGGTCATGGGGGATTTCTTCCGATTTCACCATGACCTCTTAACCAGCAAGGATTTCCTCTCATTCGCATTAGCTGTAAATCTTAAACCGTTAACCGATGACGGCCTTTTTTACGACGCGTGCGAATTACTCGACGGCCGGTATTACTGCGCATCCGGGCCCGAAACCCTGATGTTCTCTTTTGTTTGCGGTTGGTTCCTTCTAAGGTTCGTTTACTCATAGAATTGGTTTCACTTAAATGGGTTAGCGACTCAATTGACATCCTCCCCGGTCTGAAGACACGGGGATTCCTAAATCTCACGATTTAAGCTTTCTGCTTCTTAGCAACCGCCTCTACTCATTAGCAAGTTTTATGGTCTTACGTTCGCTCCACAGACTATCCCCGCAAGCCCTGCGGTTCTTATGTAATAAAAATGTCACAATCGCTCATTATACCATAGATCACGGGATGTTCCCTGAAACGGCAGAACAGGGAATAGGTAATAGGTAATAGGGAGCAAGCTATCTCCACGTCTGTGCGCCTCCCCTGTCCCTCCATCCCCCTATTCCCGTCAATTATGGACTAATGCTCACTTCCCAGGTTCCGATATAGCGAGGTAGGGGCACTTCACCAGGGGTGAAGATTAAGCACTTAAACCGATAAATGCCAAATCCGGGGTTTTTGACATTGGAAAAGACCAACTCTAAATTCCCCGTTGCTGCGGGGATAGGGTCTTCTGGGTAAATCTCAACCAATTTATTTTCTTGATCCCAAATCACTTCTGCTAAGGGTTGAGCTTTTCCTTTAATGCGAACTTCCACTTTATCTGGGTCAATGATGCCTGTAAAGTTAGCGGGACTTTCAGAGTAGGAGATGGTAAATTGCTGAACTGCTTCTGTGAGTTTCTTTTGAGGAACTCGAAGCCGATAGCGATCCCATTGATTGGCAATGCCATCATAGTCAAGGCGGAAGGGTAGAGTATTTTCCCGTCCAGGACCCCCAAAGATAGTCAGTCCCGGTAAACCATTGGCGAAGGTTAGGGTAGGCACAGCCGCCACCAGACCTGTGGCGATCGCCGCAGCTAATAGAGGATACTTGATCGACTTTAATGTTTTAAGCATAGGAAAACCGCTAAATCCACTCATCCTTGATTGAAAACTACGTTACTTAACTTTACCAAAAGAAACCCCAAGATTGACAAACATCACCCCTATGGGGCCCTAGTGCGGACGCAAGGCTGGAGGCAAAAGTGCCACAAATACCTAATTCATAAAACAAGTTAAAGATCCCCTAGGGTTTCCAGGGATCGGCCTACGATCCATAGGAACCAAATGCAAATGACTCAAATCCAGTCGGTGCTATCCATCCAGCAATAGTGCTGGTTCGACAATAGCCCATTGATCGCTATAGAAGAGGAATATCCATGAAAATAGGAGTTGCGAAAGAAGTTGAGTATCAAGAACGCCGAGTTGCTTTAATTCCCGATGCGATCGCCAAGTTAACCAAACAGGGGTTAGAGATTTGGGTTGAATCTGGCTTAGGCGAGCAGTCCTGTTTTGAGGATTCTGCCTATGAGGCAGCGGGAGCGCAAGTTATTTCTGATAAAGAGAAATTATGGAAAGCAGTAGATGTGTTGTTAAAAGTTGGCTCTCCAGTCGAAGAAGAACTCGGTTTACTGACTCCCGGAAAGGTACTGATTAGCTTTTTAAATCCCTTGGGTCAACCAGAGATGATCCAGAAACTGGCCAATGCTCAGGTAACGGCGTTAAGTATGGAACTGATTCCCCGTACCAGTCGTGCCCAAAGTATGGACGCATTATCCTCTCAAGCGGGAGTAGCCGGTTATAAGGCCGTTTTGATTGCTGCTGCGGCTCTACCTAAGTTCTTTCCCATGTTAACCACGGCTGCGGGAACCATTCGACCAGCCAAAATATTTGTCATTGGCGCTGGAGTTGCGGGTCTACAGGCGATCGCCACGGCTAGACGACTGGGAGCTGTCGTAGAAGCCTTTGATATTCGTCCCGCTGTCAAGGAAGAAGTACAAAGCTTGGGCGCTAAATTCGTGGAAGTCACACTCAACGAAGAAACTGTAGCAGAAGGGGGTTATGCACGGGAAATTTCTGAAGACTCCAAACGTCGCTCCCAAGAATTAGTAGCCGAGCATGTGAAAACAGCGGATGTGGTGATTACCACCGCTCAAGTTCCCGGGAAAAAAGCCCCTCGGTTGGTGACGAAAGAAATGGTGGCACAAATGAAACCCGGTTCAGTAGTGGTTGATTTGGCCGCTGAACAAGGGGGCAATTGTGAAGTGAGCGAAGCGGGTAAAGATGTTGTCTATGAAGGCGTGACCGTCATTGGGCCGATCAATCTTCCTGCATCTATGGCCATTCATGCCTCACAAATGTATGCCAAAAATATCTCTACTCTGCTGAATTATCTGGTGAAAGAAGGCGAGTTGAATCTCGATTTTGATGATGATATTATCAGCGGCACTGTAGTCACCCACGGGGGAGAAATTCGCAATCAGCGAGTTAAAGAGGCGATCGCCAGCGAACAATCTGCTCTAGCGAGTTAACGGGTTTAGGTAGGGATGGGTAGATAGGGGAATTCTGCATTCCCTATTCCCTATTCCCTATTCCCTATTCCCCATGTCCATTACCCATTACTAAAATCATGACAGAATCATTAATCGGCGCTTTATTTGTCTTTGTGCTGGCCAGTTTTGCTGGCTTTGAAGTGATTAACAAAGTTCCGCCTACGCTACACACCCCTTTGATGTCTGGGGCGAATGCCATTTCTGGAATTGCCTTAATTGGGGCCTTAATTGTGGCTGGCGATCGCACCCTCAGCATTAGCGTAATCCTCGGTCTAATTGCCGTTGTCTGCGCCACAATCAACGTGGTGGGCGGTTTTTTAGTCACCGATCGCATGTTGCAAATGTTCAAGAAGAAAGAAGCCTGAACGCGAAGATTGGGAGATTTTCTATTCCCTATTCCCTATTCCCCATTCCCTATTCCCTATTACCCAAATGACAGCATTAACGGATTATTTACCCACAGGGATTCAACTGGTTTATCTGGTTTCTGCATCCTTGTTTATCATTGGTTTGAAACAACTCGGCTCTCCAGCAACGGCTCGCCATGGGAATTTATTAGCGTCTGTTGCCATGTTTTTAGCCGTTGTAGTTACCTTGTTAGATCAACAAGTTCTCAACTATGAATTTATTCTAGTCGGGATTATTATTGGTTCCCTGATTGGGGCGATCGCAGCTAAACAGGTCGCCATGACAGCCATGCCTCAGATGGTAGGCTTATTTAATGGTTTGGGGGGAGCTGCATCTGCTCTAGTGGCGATCGGCGAATTTTGGCGGCGCTTAAACCAACAGCAACCCATTCCCATTGATGCCAATCTCTCCATTATTCTCAGCGTCTTTATCGGTGGCATTACCCTCACCGGTTCTCTAATTGCCTTCGGAAAACTCCAAGGCTTACTCACCGGAGCGCCGATTAAATTTCCCCTGCAACAACCCATTAATATCCTCCTGCTGATTGGTTTTCTGGGTACAACCGGCTATTTACTCTACGACTCCATCAACGCCCCGGTTTTCCTGGTGATGACCGGAATTTCCTTACTCCTAGGTATCCTATTCGTCATTCCCATTGGCGGCGGCGATATGCCCGTAGTTATCTCCCTCCTCAACTCCCTTTCAGGTTTAGCCGCCAGCGCCGCCGGATTTGTGGTGATGAACAACGTCCTGATTATCTCCGGTGCATTAGTCGGAGCCTCTGGTTTAATCCTCACCCAAATCATGTGTAAAGCCATGAACCGCACCCTCACCAATGTTCTCTTTGGGGGCTTTGGCACCGCTGAAGGAACCAGTAATAGTGGAAGTTCTGGAGGAGCAGTACAACAAACCGTTCACAGCATCGACTCCGAAGAAGGAGCCATGATGCTCGGCTATTCCAAATCTGTCGTAGTCGTTCCCGGATATGGCATGGCAGTTGCCCAAGCCCAGCATGTCGTCCGGGAGTTAGCCGATTTACTCGAAAAACAAGGAGTTGAAGTCAAATATGCCATTCATCCTGTCGCTGGACGGATGCCAGGACACATGAATGTGCTGTTAGCAGAAGCCAATGTTCCCTACAACCAACTCTATGACATGGATGACATCAATCCTCAATTTGACCAAACTGATGTAGCGTTGGTAATTGGAGCCAATGATGTCGTTAATCCTGCCGCTCGCAGTAATCAGGATAGCCCCATTTATGGGATGCCCATTCTAGAAGTAGATCGCGCCAAACATACCATTGTCATTAAGCGCAGTTTGAATACTGGGTTTGCTGGCGTGGATAATGAGTTGTTTTACAAGGATAAAACGATGATGCTCTTTGGTAGCGCTAAGGATATGGTCAATCAACTCGTTTCTAGTGTCAAAGAGTTGTAGGTGTAGTCATTTCCAATAAAATGGAGAGAGTAGTGGCTCAAAACTTTGAGCCACTACTGCTTTTTATTCCCTGGCGATCGTTGGTTAATTCATCGGATTTGATATAATCAGGATATTCGCGCAAACCAGGACAAACTCATGAAACTTTCTACAGCATTGATTTCTGTAATAGATTATCTTGAAGGTGAAAAAAAGAGTCCCATCCGCCATGAATATCTTGGCGGCCAAATATTCGCCATGTCTGGTGGCAGCGAAGAACATAATCGTATTACTCTCAATATTGCTAGTTTCTTAAACTCTCACTTACGGGGCAGTGGTTGTAAAACATTCATGTCAGATATGAAAGTTAATATGCCCATGGCTCGCGATACTGCGGAGCTTTTTTATTATCCCGATGTCATGGTGACTTGTGACCCTCAAGATACGGAAAGATACTATAAAACTCGTCCTTGTCTAATTGTAGAGGTCCTTTCTCCTTCCACTCAAAGTTTAGATCGACGAGAAAAACGATTGAATTATCAAAGTTTGCCCAGTTTACAGGAATATGTTCTTGTTTCTCAAACCCAAATGAAGGTGGAAGTATATCGACGGGATACGGACGGCACCTGGTCTCTAGAAATCTTAGAGTCCGATGATAGTTTAGAGTTAAATTCAGTGGGTTTAACCTTGACAATGGCAGAGATTTATGATGAGGTTTTGACACAGTGAGAGATGACCGAGTAATAGATTTCAATTCTATCCATGACTAAAGTTCCTATCTATGATGTGGTAATTGTGGGCGCTGGCCCAGTAGGGTTAGCTACGGCAATCGGTTTGCAAAAACGAGGTCTAGAAAATATCCTAGTTATTGATAAAACTCGTGAATTTCGTCAAGTTGGTCAGGGATTTGATTTACTGCCGAATGGTTTAAAGGCGCTGAAACTGATTGATCCAGATGCATATGACGCAGTTAAACAATCTGGAACTTTATATTTAGCTTCTCCCGATCAGCCTAGTTCTCCATCTCCTCAATGGATCTATAAAAATACCCAAGGTGAAATTTTGCGAGCTGTTCCTCTGAGTTTTGACCATTGGTTCAAAACCTATGGAGAAGGGCGCGTATCTATCGGTTGGTACACTTTGCAAACAACTTTAAGAACGCTCCTATCTGAATCCCAAGTTCAAGCCAATTGCCGTTGTGTTAATATCGTACAAGAGTCAGATACAGGATATCTGAGAATTGACTATCAATCTAATGGTCAAGAATCCCCAAATATTTATGCTCATTGGCCAGAAAGTTTCACAGAAAATTCCTCTACAGAACCGACTTCTATTCAATCTATTCGCGCTAAATTCGTGGTTGCTGCTGATGGTATTAATTCTACAGTTCGCCGTCTGATTTATCCAGACAATCCTCCTTTGTATTCCGGTTATGGTCTGATTGGATGTACAGGTACTGAACAAATCCCTGATGCTTTAGCACAAACCATCTATGAAAAATTTATCGGTCAATTGCCTTTAGTCTCTATATTTAACCAACATTCAACACAGGGAATCAATAATAACAAGTCGCGTTTGATTTTGGCTAAACGCCCCAATCATCAATTTGCTTACATCATGCATCATTGTTTTTCTGTAGAAGAATTAACTCAACAAAGCAAGCCCCAAATTATCGATCGTACCATTCATATTCTGACCCAGGAAGAGTTTCCAGACGAATTGCTTGAGTTAGTACGCTTATCTCCGGCAGATTCTATGGTAGCTCGTCCCTATTATATCTATCCGGTTACTGCTGATTTATCATTTCCAGAAACGGCCGATCCTCAATTACAAAAAGGGCGCATCCCTAAGTTGCCATGGCATCGAGAAAAAATAGTTTTAGCTGGAGATTCAGCTCACGGAATGCCGCCTTTTGCTGGACAAGGTGCTAACCAAGGTTTGGAAGATGCTTGGTGTTTGTCTAGGGGAATTTCTCAGTTATTTGAGCAAGGTTATGAAGAGGATCTAGAGAAAATTAATGAAGTGTTTGATGAATATGAAAAAACTCGCTATCCAATTATGGCCCAAGTGCAACAAGCCACGTTGAGGGGATTATATCAAACTGACCAAGAATGGCAGGATTATAATCAAAGGATACATGGCCGATCTTTAAGTTGAGATTGGATGTATCTCTCTTGTGGTTAACTAACTCAAAGCAGCGATTATTGAGTCAATATATGAACGCAGTTCTAGAGCAGCGTCTTTTAGTCAGTTATATTGACTGGTATTTATCTTCAATAATGTCAAATAATTGTGCCATCCCGTATTCTCAGTTATGCTGAATTGTGTATTCATGGATATCTAATTCGTTATAAACCCGATGATGAACGGCGATCGCTACAACCTGAAACGTTTCCTAGGCGCACAAGCGACAATCTATGAGAAAGTCTTGGCTGAACTGAGAGCCGGTGAGAAGAAATCTCATTGGATGTGGTACATTTTCCCCCAGTATCAAGGCTTGGGTTTTAGCCTGATGTCACAAAAGTATGCCATCCAAAGTCTAGATGAAGCTAGAGCCTATTTAGAGCATCCAGTTTTAGGCGATCGCCTGCTCGAATGTACAACAACCGTTTTAGGGATCGCTGGGCGATCGGCACATGACATCTTTAGCTCCCCTGATGACCTAAAATTGCGATCGTGTGCCACCTTATTTTCAGCCGTGTCACCATCTGATTCTGTGTTTGTGCAAGTGTTGGATCGGTTTTACAACGGGGAACGAGATACCAAAACGTTGGAGTTGTTAGGAGGCGAGGGATGATACAGCAGTTTCCTCTGCTATGCCGTACATAAAGGACTGTTTTTTAAAGATACCTAGAATCGCTCACTCGCTAGATAAGGGCTGTTGTTCAATTCCTCATTCCTCCATTTCTCCACCCAGAGCGCAAAGCGCTGTATCCCTGTTCTGGCATTTTCGGAGATGGCGATCGCTTAACCAAAACTGACGTTTTTTAGTGGAGCTGTCTAAGATCCTTTGAAGTGCCGATCGAGAGGGGATTCAAACCGGATAAAATCATTTTCAATATCTGGGTTTTTCATCACATCAAAACAAACAAAGGTCGGCAAAGGCTCCATGTCAAAAAACTTAAAGTTAAGATGCATCGGCCAGAACAAATCATCTACACTTTTGCCTTCAAATAACCCTGATTGGGATCGTTAAAGGCTTCTTTAGGTGCGTTAAACGTCAGGGAAAGCATGTATTGTTTACCAGTCAACGTTCCACCCGTGCCATATTGCTTGCTGGGGTCTTTGCGAGTTCTGCCATCACCGTTACAGAGCCGACTATCCAGACCAGCAGAATACACATAATCCATGTATTTTTTGAAGCTCCATGTCACCCCCATCCAATTTACGGGAGTTTGGAGAATAATCGCATCAGCCCACTGGTGTTTGGCGATTTCTTCTTCAATGTCGTAATCATCTTTCATCGTGGTGATTTTGAGGGTATATCCTTTGGCACTCAGAAGAGTTTGGGCTTTTTCAACTAACGCGGCGTTGAGTTTGTCCGGGGAGATGGCATATTCTTCGTGGCCATTGATGATGAAGATATTGGGCATGGTTAAAATTTCCTGGGGTTATGGTTGATAAGGGCAATCGAATTTATTACAGCCCTTTTAAAGCATCTACAATAGCACTGGGTTCTGCCCGTTTGGTGTAATCGACATCTGCAAAGGCATACACAATTTTGCCATTGGGTTGGACGACATAGGTGGCGGGAATGGGTAATTCAAAATGGTCATTGCCATTATGAGCCGCCACATCAATGCCGAAACTTTGATAAATAGGGAGCAGAGAAGCAGGTAACTTAAAGACCAGCCCAAATTGTCGAGCGATTTGATTATCTACATCACTTAAGACGGGAAACGCTAACTCATTTTTCTCTTGCGTGGTTAAGGAATTATCTGGAGTTTCGGGTGAAATGGCGACTAGAGTGGCTCCAGTCTCTTCAATACTTGCCAGGGCATTTTGCAATGCCTTGAGTTCTAGGTTGCAGTAGGGACACCAACCGCCCCGATAGAATGCGATCGCTACAGGGCCTTTCGTTAAAAGTTCTTTAACATTCACAGGTTTCCCTGTAGCGTTTGGCAAAGTGAAGTCTGGAATGGTATCGCCTACCTTGAGAGTTTGCTCGAGAATGCCGGAGTCCCCTAAGTCAGTGGTAGCCTGCTGCATTACATTCTGTGTTTCTTGGGGAACATTACTGCGAAATTGTTGCTTGTGAGCGTTTAAGTCGTTTGCGAGGGTCATGTTAAATTCTCCAACGAGTATTAAGTGTTCGTTTACGCATTAAACCGTGAGGCATTTTCGGCTTGGGAAGCGGCTTCATCCCCTTTGCCAAAAAATGCTGGGAAGGGTTTAGGAATCGTGACAGCCTTTTGAGTGGCAGGTCGAGCATCAATGCGATCGCACCAAGCTTGCAGGTTATCGAGTCCCTCAATGGAAACTTTTGCCCAAGGGTACGATCGCGCCCAGGGATACGTGGCCATATCGACGATGGTAAAGTCGTCTCCTAATAAGTAGGCTTTGCCTTCGAGTTGCTCGTCTAGAACTTCTAGCAATCTCCGCGACTCAGCCACGTAGCGATCGATCGCGTATTGGTCTTCAATTCCTTTAGGGGCGGCAATGCGTTGAAAGTACATGGCTTGCCCCATCATTGGCCCAATGCCACTCATTTGAAACATCAGCCATTGCAAGGCTTGAGACCGGGCTTTTTCGTCGAGGGGAAGAAACTTCTGGTACTTTTGGGCGAGATACCAGAGAATTGCTCCCGACTCGAAAACGACAAAGTCATCATTGCTGCGATCGACAATGGTCGGAATGCGGCCATTGGGATTGAGCTTCATATACCACTCAGATTTTTGCTCTTTTTTCCCAAAGTCAATGTAGGTCAGTTCGTATTCAACCTCCGCCTCTTCGAGAAAGATGACGGGCTTCCAACCATTCATCGTGGAAGCGGTGTACAGATGAATATCGGGGGATGCCATAACAACCTCTGATCATGAAAGGATTGTAAATCGGATACAGGAGACGGCTAGTGCTTGTCGTCATCCCAAAATCCGGCCAGTGATGGTGCAGGTGAGCTATATGTCTTAAGATAAATAATCTAGTAACTAGCGTCAACCAGTATACTTTTAGTAACCAGGTTTATTATGAGTACTGTTACCAACATCACTACAGATAGCAAGGGTCGCAAGAGTGCAGTAGAACCTTGTTTAGAACCCTGCCCGATCGAGCGAGGAATGCGCGTATTGGGGGGCAAATGGAAAGGCTCAATTCTCTGGCATCTCAAAGATGGCCCGGTGCGATTCAATGATTTGGTGCGACAGTTAGGGGGAGCCAGTAAAAAGATGGTGAGCCAGCGCCTGCAAGAAATGGAAGAATCGGGTTTGGTCAAACGGGAAGTAGTGAGCGATCGCCCCATCGCCGTCGCCTACCAAATCACCGAGTTTGGCCAAACTGCCCTCTGCTTTTTGGAAGAACTCAAAAATTGGTCAGAAGCTAATAATATCTAGAGGAATTGCAGATTTTCAGGTATGCTAACGGGTAATTGGAAAAAATCACCACATAACCACATAAATGAAGGGTTTGGGAATACGCAGAAGTTGCTGTTTTGACCCAATCTATAGCGATCTCCTTATCCAATACTATACAGAGATTGACCTTATGCGACATATAGGCTGCGGTATGATGACCCTTGTGCTGACCCTCATTAAGGAAAATAGATGAGAATCATATTGAAGCGACGTGGGAGGCTTACATAGATAAGAGTTGGATTACAGTTGCTGATGAGATCTGTGCGCGCCGAGAAATTTAGGCGTTGACATTACCCCATGTTAACTGTCAAGTTCTTGAAAGAGCATGTATGATGATAAATAGGGATGCATAACTCAAAAGTCATACCTAGATTGTGATTGATGATTGGATTGCTCTGCCAGTCGCTTGGTATAATTACTCTCAACTCCCAGATAAAGGTAGTAATTAGAGCGACAATGACGATCGAACACCTGCTTAACTTGCGTCATAATCAATCTAGGATAGCCCTATCCTGGCAGTCAAACTTAAGAAGCGAGTAAGGCCTCAATGAGCTACTGCGTTAACCCGGTTTGTCCAAATCCAGAAAATTCTCCCAATGCTCAAGTTTGTGCTGCTTGTGGCTCCAAACTCCTGCTTCGAGAACGTTATCATATCTCTAAACTCTTGGGACAAGGTGGATTTGGGGCAACTTTTCTGGCTCAAAATTTATCCCTTCCAGGGAATCCCTATTGTGTGATTAAGCAATTGCGCCCGGCTTCTACATCTCCTCAAACCCTGCAAATGGCTAGAGAGCTGTTTCGGCGAGAAGCAAAGACCTTGGGTAAAATTGGCAATCACCCACAGTTACCTGGTTTGCTCGATTATTTTGAAACTGAACAGGAATTTTATTTGGTTCAGGAGTACATTAGCGGAGCAACCTTAAGCCGAGAGGTAAAACGGGGAGGGCCATTTACCGAAGCAGGAATTAAGCAATTTTTAAGTGAGCTGTTGCCGGTAATTGAGTATATTCACTCCAATCAGGTTATTCATCGAGATATTAAACCCGCTAATTTGATTCGCCGCAATCAGGATAAGAAGTTGGTCTTGATTGATTTTGGAGCAGTTAAGGATCAGGTGAATCCTACAGCAGTAGATAATAGTTCGGAACAAACCGCTCTAACGGCTTTTGCCATTGGGACTCCAGGATATGCCCCCCCAGAACAGATGGCTCTGAGACCCGTTTATGCCAGCGATATTTATGCAGTGGGTGTAACTTGTATTTATTTGTTAACTGCTAAATCTCCAAAGGATTTGGGCTACGATCCGGCGACAGGCGAAATTCTTTGGGAAAGACAGGTACAAATTAGCGATCATTTAACTCGCGTGTTGAAGAAAATGCTCGATGGGTCAGTTAAACATCGCTATCAGTGTGCCCAAGATATTTTGAAGGCTTTAGAGTTAGAGCCTTATTTGGATAGTTTAGCCCAAGGGATGTTAACGGGGCCAGTAAAACCGACAACAGAGACCTCTTCTAGGGGGACAGGAGGTCGTAATACCGGGAATTCTGGCCCAAGTAGCCATCTCTCTCGTTTCGGGGTATCGATTCGTTCGCGCCAATCCAGGTTGCGAGGTGGTAATACAGGACTTTCTAATACCTCAATTTCAACTCAAGCAAATTCTGGCCCAACTTCGGGGGGAAGTGCGGGAGCAAATAAGCCAAAGATTCCCACTCGTTTGAAGGAGCAAGAGTTGCTCACTTATTATGCTAAGGGGCGTAGGGATTTTGTGGATCATGATTTGAGTGCCCTTAATCTTCAGGAAATGGTATTTCCAGAGGCGAATTTCCGAGAATGTAAGTTTGTGAAGACGAATTTCACTCGTGCCAATTTGTTTCGTTCGGATTTTACAAAGGCGCGTTTAAAACAGACGATTTTGCGAGATGCGAATTTGAGTCGCGCTTATTTTAATTATGCGAATTTGGAGGGGGCGGATCTGCGGGGTGCTGATTTGAGTTATGCCTATTTGAGTAGTGCAAATTTGAATGGGGCGAATTTATGTGGGGCGAATTTAACTGGCGCTAAGGTGACGGAGCAGCAGTTAAAGCGAGCGAGAACGAATTGGAGAACGGTTTTACCGAAAGGGCGCGCAAAGTAGCCTGAATGAGGGGATAAGGAAGGTTCGCTATAAAAGGCCAAGATTACAGAAATGGAGGAGATTGCTTCATTTCCCTCCGTTCCACTTGCAATGAGATAGTCTATCTGATTCACCAGACTTGATATCACGTTCTTTTTTTGATGGGCTTTGGCTATACAAAAAAGGGCGATCGCCAAGATCGCCCTTTTCGAGACGAAAAACACCCTCTAGGGAAGTCTTTCGCTGCCTGTACTCAAGGAATATGAGTCGAGTGCCTTAAACTTCGTAGGGTTGTTTACCACTAAATTTAAGGGTTGCTGGCTCAGGATTGCTGCCGATATTGCGGTCAATTTTACCGACAAATTCCCGACCTTCGTTCACTTTTTCAGGGAACACACCATCTGCGGGATGAAGATACTGAATTTCACCATTGGGATAAACCCGGTAAATTTTATAATCGTTGATCTTAAATTTGGGCCGCAGTTGGCGATAGGCGAGGGCCAAGCATTGTTCTTTGCGAGCCAGATACAGAAGGTTTTCACCTTGTTGCATAGTGGCTGCACCACCAGTGGGCATCTCAAAGACTTGGGCTTTGGGCGATGTCCAAGTGATGGCGTATTTTTCTTCTACTGATGCTTTGGTGAGTAGTCCACCAGTACTTCCCCCGAATAGGGGAGCTTGTCCGGTCAGTGTCTCACTCATGGTTACAGCTCTCTCCTCTAAACCAAGATTTTTATGGCATCGTATCACTGAGATGGGGGTGGACTAGAGATTTTGTTAGGAACTGTTACAGTTGTTCATAATTCATAGGCAGGAAGCTCTATTTGTGTCGTTCAATAGTGGGGGACTGACGACGGGAACGGGAGGGGCGATCGCCTCTTGATGAGCCTCTTGATGAGCCTTGGGATAAGCCTTTATCTGCGATAGGCAGGGTAAATCGGAATTGAGAGCCTTGGTTTTTCCCTCCAGATTCAGCCCAAATCTGTCCTCCCCAGTTAGTGACGATTTGACGGCAAATGGCTAAACCGAGACCCGTACCACCGGTACTGCGACGTAGGGCCCCTTCTTCTTGATAAAAGCGATCGAAGACCGTTTCTAGGCGATTGGGTTCAATCCCGCGACCACTGTCTTCAACGGTGACTAAAATCATGGGTTGGTTATTCTGCGGTCGTTTTTGGGGAGGAACTCGCTCTTGAAATGGCTGGGTCTGGGTACTACAGATGGCTTGGATGGTGACCTGTCCCGGGGATGGAGTAAATTTACAGGCGTTATCAAGGAGTTTGGATAAGACTTCAACTAACCATTCTCCATCGACGTGAACCAGGGGTAGAGTCCTGGGAAGATGGGTAATAATCTGGGGTAAGTCCTGATTGGGTTGATGAGAGCGAATACTGCTGATGGCCAGGTCAATACATTCTTCCAAAGGTAGGGGTTCGGGATTCCAGTCTACTGAGCCACTTTCAAGGCGAGAAAGGGTGAGGAAGTCTTGGATCAGCTCTCGCAGGCGTTCAGCATCATCTAGGGCGGTATTGAGCATCACCTGGCGCAAGTCCTGGGGCATATCCGGTTCACTGGCTAAACTTTCTAGACAGACTTGGATGGTCGAGAGTGGGGTGCGCAGTTCGTGACCGGTGATGGCGATCAAGTTGCGGGTGGTGCGATCGAGGGCTTCGAGTTGTTGGTTGAGGTCTTCGAGGTTAGCGTAGGCCTGGGCTTGGATGAGGGCGACCCCAATTTGGGAGGCGATCGCCTGAACCATTTCTAGTTGACTCGATGCCCAAGTATAAGAACTCTCGCCACAGTGGTGAATTTCAATCATTCCGAGAAGTTCCTCTTTGTAGAGTACAGGAACCATTAACCAGGAATGGATTTTGGCGGGGGTGACTTGATCGGTTAGGGTAGGGTGATTGAGGGCATCTGGGTTTAAGTTACTCAGATAAGCGCGGTGATTTTGCTTAATGACATGGGAAAATAGGGGATGATCGGTTAGGGGCCAAGTTTTTCCTTTCAAGGAAGAGAGCTTACGGGAGTTCATGTATTCATATTCGATGGTCACCTGCTTTTGAGACGCTTTACAGGGATAAATTAGACAGCGGCAGCTCTCCATCGCTTGACCGAGTTCTTTGGCAGCAATCTGAAAAATTTCTTCTGGGTTGAGGGAGCGACGAATGGCATCAGTAATGGAGTTGACTAAGCGTTCTTTTTTCTCTTGGTTGGCGATCGCGGTATAGGCCTTCACCAGTTTATACTGACCGGCTTGTAAATAGGTCACTAGGCGCTCGGCGAAGGGAGCCGGATCGAGATGAGAGATCTGACAGGCAGGCGCTTGTGTGATCCGGGTTTGGGCTTGTTCCACTTTAGCCGCTAATTCCGGACGATACTCTAAAATTCGAGACAGTAAGGCCTGGGCTGCCTGTTCGCAAATTTGGCGATCGAATGTCCAAATGCCCTCAAAGCGTCGTGCTTGATCCATCGTCATCAAGGGAATTTCGGGCAATCCCATCCCTGACGGATCGCGTTCGCGACAAATTAAACACGTGGCATACTGTTGACCAATAATCACCAAATGCCATTCATGCTTGAGTTCGTCCTGGGAACTAAAGGCAATCGTTTCATACTCTTGGGAAGCATTCTTAAATTCCGTTTCTGGAGCAGCCAGAACATAAACCTGGTCAGTTTTTTGAGCAATGCGGCGATAGCGATGAGACTCTTGGCGATAAAACCGTTCTCGCTGGAAATTAGCAATGACTAAGGGCTGATCGGCCCCAGCCCCAGCCAAGACCTGATCTTCCATAGCATGGGAAAGGGCGGTCAAAGACGGCTTAAAATAGATTTGCGATCGCAGTTGGGGTAACCTTTGTAAAAGGTCTGCCAACACGGAAGGATAATTACTCATTAATGCTGCTTGGCCCAGTCAGGACAACTCCACACTTAACTTTAAGTTACTTTAAGTTTAGTTCGCTTAAGTTTTTATTCTATCGAGTTCCTGGGCCCTTTGATACGGTTTATAGTCCAGGCAATCGATCGCCCGCTCAGAATTGGCATAGTGAGGATGTACGGTACATTTGAGCCGATAGTCATTCGTAAAAAATTGACAATGGGCACAGGGAATCTGATGCATTTGTTTAGCCTGAGCTAGAGTATCTCCCATGGCTCTACCTAACGTCCAGGCGATCGCTGCCATGAAAACCCAAGCACTGACGAAGCAAATCGGAACCCCGAAAGGCTGTATACTTTGAAGCAGTTGAAAGAAAAAATCAATAATCGTGAGCATAAACGTATTCTCGATCCTTAAAAGTCTGGACAAGCAAGTTACGATCCGTTATAGCAGGAAGAGAGGCTAAATCAACTCGAGTATGACGATTCTAGATTGTGGCGATCGCCTCAGATATCTTAAAGCGTGAAATAAAATAACGAATTGTAAAGCCTCTAAAATCTGAAATCTCCTATGAGACGATAGTATTTGATGTCCAATCACTAACCGAACTACGATCGAAAAAGGATAGTTTTATGAGTCTCCGACTAGGTGATACAGTTCCTAATTTTACTCAAGCCTCTTCCGAAGGTGACATTGATTTCTATAGCTGGACAGGAGATAGCTGGGTTGTACTCTTTTCCCACCCCGCAGACTATACTCCCGTTTGCACCACAGAACTGGGTATGGTTGCCAAACTCAAACCCGAGTTTGATAAACGCAATGTTAAAGTCATTGCTCTGAGTGTGGATGGTGTAGAATCCCATAAAGGATGGATTGGGGACATTAACGAAACCCAAAAAACAACCATCAATTATCCCATTTTGGCTGATGAAGACAAGAAGGTCTCCGATCTCTATGACATGATTCATCCAGAATCCTTAAATAGCTTAACTGTCCGTACCGTTTTTATCATCGATCCCCAGAAGAAACTGCGCCTGAATATCACCTATCCAGCGAGTACCGGACGTAACTTTGATGAAATTTTACGGGTGATTGACTCCTTACAATTAACAGATAATTATCAAGTAGCTACCCCCGTGAATTGGCAAGATGGAGACGATTGCGTGATTGTACCTTCTCTCAAAGATCCAGAAGTCTTGAAAGAAAAATTCCCTAAAGGATACGAAGAAGTTAAACCCTATTTACGCATGACTCCCCAGCCCAACAAATAGGTTATAGCGCTTCACGCTAGGATGAGGAAGTGGGGACACGGGGACACGCAGACGCGGAGGTAAATTCTTGCCTAGTTCCCTATTCCCTATTCCCTATTCCCTATTCCCTAAAGATAAAGTTCGGTAACTAAACGGATGGATATCAAAGCAGGATTTATAGCCACAGTGGGCAATACGCCCCTCATTCGATTAAACAGCTTTTGCGAAGAGACCGGGTGTGAAATCCTCGGTAAAGCAGAATTCCTCAATCCAGGGGGTTCAGTAAAAGACCGAGCCGCCCTGTATATCATTGAAGATGCTGAAAAACAAGGACTCCTCAAACCTGGCGGCACAGTCGTTGAGGGAACTGCTGGCAATACAGGAATTGGTTTAGCCCATATTTGTAATGCTAAAGGATATCGCTGTAAAATCATCATCCCTGAAACCCAATCCCAGGAAAAAATCGAGGCCCTGCGAACCCTCGGTGCAGAGGTTCAAACTGTCCCTGCTGTACCCTATCGAGACCCAAATAATTATGTGAAATTATCGGGGAGAGTAGCGGCTGAACTCGATAATGCGATTTGGGCGAATCAATTTGAAAATTTAGCCAATCGTCAGGCCCATTATGAAACCACAGGGCCAGAAATTTGGCAACAGACTGACGGTAAAATTGAGGGTTGGGTTACGGCTACGGGAACCGGGGGAACTTATGCAGGAGTTGCCCTATACCTAAAGGAGAAAAACCCCAATATTCAGGTGGTGGTTGCTGACCCCATGGGGAGCGGTTTGTATTCCTATGTGAAGACGGGAGAAATTAAGCCAGAAGGAAGTTCGGTAACGGAAGGCATTGGCAATTCTCGGATTACAAAAAATATGGAAGAAGTTCCGATTGATGATGCCATTCAAGTTGACGATACTGAATGTATTCGCGTTCTCTATCAGCTATTACGTCGAGATGGTTTATTTATGGGTGGTTCTGTCGGTATTAATGTGGGAGCTGCGGTAGCTTTAGCGAAACAAATGGGACCCGGACATACGATTGTGACGGTCTTATGTGATGGGGGCGCTCGCTATCAGTCCAAGCTTTATAATCGAGAGTGGTTAGCCTCGAAGAATTTGCTACCGGATTAATATAACCCTTGGCGTGGTAATGGATAATAGGTAATTGGCACTCTAAACCTTGAGGAACCAAAAACCAATGAAAATGAAACGTAATCTTTTCATATTTGTGGGAATGATATTGATTTCCCTAGTTTTGGTCTTATTCAAGCCATACCATCAATTAAGGGATATTTATCTTAGTAAATACTACCCATTAAATACTCATTCTGGTTTCATACAGCAGGACATCGGTTTTTCTTACTCACTATTTGACTTAGGTGTAGCTGAGATTAATCAAGACAGATTTTTAGATATATATTCTACAAATCACAATAGTCGCCAACTCTTCTTAATGAATCAACAAGGAGAAGATTTCAAAGATGGGCTAACAGAGTTGGGTTTACCCCAAAACTATGAAGCGACATACTCACCCGTGCCCGATCCTCTGTTAAATAAGACAGAACCAGGATTATATATCTATTGGCATAATTATGAATTAATAGTTGCCTCCCAAGGTCTAACTAATTTAGAAAATATGGGAGGTCTGATTATTGTTCCTCTCTTAGCAACCTCTACAGAATCCGGTGAAATCTCAACAAAAATAGACAAGAAACCTGCCCTATCAGCAGGAATTGATAAGGTACAAGTGGCAAAATTTAAGGTGAAAGGAGATGGGCGATTATCTATTAAGTTTCCAGCATTTTATCCGTTTTTTCAACCGCTATTTAAGTTGAACACTGGAGCCGATATAACTCATGTTTACATCGGTTCTCGTTTTGAATCTCCGACTTCCGTTGATTTTGCTCTACCTCCTATTTATGCTTTACCTTATATGGATCGACACGGTATGGCTTGGAATGATTATAATAATGAAGGGAATATGGATGTAGCGATTGCCAGAGCAGGAATGCAAGGTAAGATATCAGAATTTGATCCGGATGCTAAAGATGAATTAATGTTGCAAACCAGTTCCGGTTTTGAAGATATTGGAGGGAAGGTAGAGCTAGATAAAGAGGGTTGTGCTTCACGACAAGTGGCTTGGGTTGATTTTGATCGAGATAATCTTTTAGACCTTTACATTATGTGTGGACGGCATTTGCCACCTAATTCTATATATCCGAATCAACTGTATCGCCAAACTGCTGAAGGTCGTTTTGTCAATGTTTCTGCTGAAAAAAATGTAAATATACCCGAAATGGGGTGGTTTGCTTGGTTAGATATAGATAACGATATGGACATGGATTTATTTTGGGCTGATGAAATAAGTTTTTGGCTCTACAGAAATGAATCGGGAACGTTTATTGCCGAAAAGTTAGGGGAAAATAAGCGTAAGAGCTTAGTGAATCAATTGACGATCGCTGATTATGATGGAGATGGAGACCTGGATTTATTCTCCGCTTCCAGAAAACAGAGTATATTATTTACCAATGTGCAGGGTAAATTTGAAAGGGTCGATCCAGAATTAATTGGACTCCCCGATCGAGCATTTGCAGCGAACTGGGTTGATTACGATAATGATGGGTTGATAGACTTACATACTTTACGGTATGGAATGTACCGCCAACTGTCAAATCACACATTTGAAAAAATAAATTTATTAGAAGTTAGTGCACCAAACACATTCGGGGGGTATGCTTACTGTACTTGGTTCGATGCAGATAATGATGGCGATCGCGACTTACTCATGGGAAAATCTGAAGAGATGTCCTGGTGGGAAAAGCGGCAAAGAAAAGCACAAGATATTGCGGAGCTAACTAAATACAGTAAATCCAAAGTGTTGCTGTATCGAAATCTGGGAAATAACAATCATTGGTTACAAATTGAATTGAAAGGTTCCCCCGGAAACTCGGTCGCGATCGGTGCTAAGATCAAAGTCACTACGGCTAATGGTACACAATTGCAACAAGTCGGACAGTCGGAAGGAGCCTGGAGATCGCAAGGGCATTACCGCCTATACTTTGGTTTAGGAAAACAAGATGCAATTAGCTCAATTCAAGTTACATGGCCTGATGGTAAAGTTCAGGAAATCCTAAATCCCGACCTCGATCGATTATTGATTATTGAGCAAGCATAAACTTGGATCGATCGGATGGCTCCCCCATACTTTTTGAGAGACTAAAGAAACGATATAAAAAAAGAGGGTGAAATATGGATGAAACCGCACTAACCAAACAGGTGCGCGTGTGTCAGCATCAAAGTTGCCGTCATTTGGGAGCCGCTCAGGTGTTGGAGGCGTTTGAACTGCACCTGGTCGATAGGGTCGAGGTTGTAGCCGTTCACTGTTTGGGGCAATGTGGGAACGGGCCGATGGTTTTGGTTTTACCCGAAGAAGTTTGGTATTATCGGGTTTCTCCCCAGGAAGTGCCTGCGGTGGTTGAGCGGCATTTAAGGGGAGGAAACCCGGTCAAGGGAATGTTATATCCGAAGTTTCATCCCCCTGACAGTTAAATTAAACTAGGATTCATTGGGAAGGCGAACTTTGGTGATTAAGCCGACTCGATGCAAGAGGCTAATGACTCCCCAACTCGGATCGATTTCCCACCATTTTAAGCCGCAACGAGCAGAATAGGGAAAGGCATGATGGTTATTGTGCCAACCTTGTCCGTAGCTCAAAGGGACTAACCACCAAACATTGGTCGATTTATCATTGGTGTCATAGTTACGATAGCCGAAGGTGTGAGCCACACTGTTGACCCCCCAGGCACCATGCCAAAGGAGAACGACACGGACGATGCTTCCCCACATGACCCAAGGTAAGCCTCCCAGGGCAAATAGGATGGCAGCGAGACCAAAGTGCAAAACTAGGAGATAGCGATCGCAGAATAGATAAAACGGATCGTCTTTAATATCTTTGGTCACTTTAGCGATTTTGTCATCTAAGTCGGGTTTGTGATAGAGAATCCAGATAAAATGGCTCCACCAGAATCCTTTATTGATATTGTGATAATCGCCCTCTTGGTCTGAATGGGCATGATGAATGCGATGGGTTCCAGCCCAATCAATGGGGTTAGATAAACCGCTAAAGGCTCCACAGAACACAAAAAAATATTCAACCCATTTGGGACAAGTAAAGCTACGGTGACTGGCTAAACGATGCCATCCGATTTCGACTCCTGAGCCGGCGATCATGTGCAGAACCAGAAAAACACCCACAGCCGACCAACTAAAGAATGGGGGAAAAAAGGCTAAAACGACCCCGATATGCATGGCAATCATCACAAAGATGATGATCCAGTTGAGACGGGGAGAGGATTCCGTTTCAGGAATCGTTGTTTCAGAAGTAAGTTCTTTAATCATCAAAGGTTACCTTGGATAAACATGTTGAGCTGATGAACAGGAGAGGGATTACTCGTTAATCCTCCGCTCAGAGCGAACTATAATTTCCCTTTCTGGGTAAACGGTTGATAGCATTTATCTTCATCATATAAATGACAAACGCTGGTAATGTTCCAGAGAGAAGAGAGGGAAAATTCATTGGTGGTCATGTATTGTCCCCAGTTTTGTTCTAGACTGGCATGAGCTTGACGCAGATTGTACCAGGGAATCGCAGTAGAGATGTGATGGGGAACATGAACGTTAATGTCATGGGCCATCCATTCAAACCATCTGGGATATTGACAATGGGCTGTTCCCATAAGTTGGGCTTCGGCTTCATTCCATTCCGATTGGGGTTTGAAGGGAATGTCGGTTTTGGTGTGATGCAGGAGGGTGATGGTACTCATCCAAAAATGGAAGACGAGCCAAGGCATGAGCCAATAGTTGACCCATCCCCATAATCCGGTAGTGGCAATGAGTAAGGGGAATCCGATCGCCATTTGAGCGATGACAAAGAGGGCTGAAAATCGAACTTGTTCCCGTTCTTTACCGGCAAATGTCCACCATTGGAAGTGCAGTTTTGCCCAATGAACGGCAGAGGCTAACCACCAAAATTTACCCCGCAGGCCCCGATAGGCCCATTTTTCAATCGGATGAAAATTGTTGTATTCTTCACGAGAATAGGCTTTCCACGCATTATCTATTTCGAGACAGTTGGTGTATTTATGATGGATATTATGTTTAATCCGCCAACCATGAAAGGGATAAATGCAGGGAATGAAAACGAGATGACCAATGAGGTTATTAATCCATTTACGATTGGCAAAGGAGCGGTGTCCACAATCGTGACCGATGACAAATAAACCGGTGAAGGCGCTACCAGTAAAGAGCCAGAGCAGGGGTAAGCAATACCAGGGGGCGATCGCCGTGCCCCACCATCCTAAACCAACTAGGATCAGGTTAATGATTAACCCTGACCAGGCTTTGATGGAATCTTTGATAAATACTTCTCTGGGAAGGGTGTTGATAATATCTCTGAGGCGGATATTGGAGTCGAGGTGGATCTTTTCGTCTGTTTGCAGCCGTGCAGACGGATGAGCGATCGCTGTTTTCATTCAACGTTTTCCTGTTTGATTTGTTTCGGATCTGGGGCAATCTAAAATATACGCCCATAGAGGGGGGGTCTTCAAGTCCCACGAAAAAATTACTGAGATTCGGAAAAGGTGCGATAACCCTTATCTTCGTCATACAAGTGACAAACATCAGTTATTTCCCAAAGCAAACGGAAAGAAAACCGTTTTCTGGTGATATATTCTCCCCAATTTTCTTCAAGGCTGGCATGGGCTTTGTGCAGGTTATACCAGGGAATGGCTGTGGTTAAATGATGGGGAACATGAACATTAATATCATGGCAAATCCATTCAAACCACCAAGGATATTTACAATCGGTGCTACCTACGAGCTGGGCAGTGACTTCATGCCATTTTCCGTCGGGTTCAAATTTGAGATCGGGTAAAGTGTGGTGCAGGAGAGTTACCGTACTGAGCCAAAAGTGGAAGACAAACCAAGGCACGCACCAGAGGGAAAACCAGCCCCACAATCCCGTAGTGGCAATGAGTAGAGGAAAGCCAATCGCCATTTGTGCAATCACTAATAGGGCAGAAAATTTGAACTGTTCCCGTTCTTTTCCTGGCTTGATTGTCCACCATTGAAAGTGGAGTTGGGCCCAATGGACAATGGAACCTAACCACCAGAATTTACCATGGAGGGAACGATACACAATTTTTTCAAAGGAATTGAGGGATTGATACTGTTCCACGTAGAATGGATTCCAGGTATTATCGCGATCGATGTGGTTGGTATGTTTATGATGAATATTATGTTCAATCCGCCAGGGATGGAAGGGATAAATGCAGGGGGTGAGGGCAATATGACCAACCAAATTGTTTACCCATTTTTTGTTGGCAAAGGAACGATGACCGCAGTCATGGGCAATGACAAATAAACCAAAAAAGCCCGTTCCAGTAAAGAGCCAGAGCAGGGGAAGTAAATACCAAGGGGCGATCGCGATTCCCCACCATCCTAAACTGACGAGAACGACATTGGAGATAAATCCAAACCAAGCTTTAAATTGGTTTTTGGCAAAAACATCTTTGGGTAAGGTTTTTAAGACATCTTTTAAGCGCAAATTCCGATCGAGCTGGGGTCGTCCCGCTGATATAAGCTCCGCCGAGGGATTGGCGATCGCTGTTTTCATGCTCAATGTTCCTCTATTAACAATTGCATCATTATACCCTCTACTTCCGCAATTTTCATGAATTTTAGAAAAGCAAATTTTGCTCTTCAATCTAGAAATTTGACATCCATAAAAAGGACATATTTTCAACCGTACAAACACTTATTCTTTGTGCAAGAAAATCTTTAGTTCTCTTCCAAGGGCGTGCGAGGGCTATGGGCCTTGGCGGGGGTTCCCCAGCAAATATAAGATTCTGGTAACGAGCGAAACACACTACTACGGGCCCCAACCACGCTATTCGCTCCAATTTTAACCCCTGGAGACACAAAACAATCTGTGGCAATCCATACTCCATTTCCAATCTTAATTGGGTCAGTGACTAGGCGAAAACAGGGGTCTTGAATATCATGGGAACCCGTACAAAGATAGGTTTTCTGGGAAATGACACAATGCTGGCCAATTTCAATCTGGTCTAAGCTATAGAACACCACATCATCGCCAATCCAACTATAATCTCCAATGCTGACTTTCCAGGGATAGGTAAACCGGGCTGTGGGCCGAATGACCACTCCTCGGCCAATTTTTGCCCCGAAACAGCGCAACAACATGACCCGAATATTATGCCAATTATGTAGTGTTAAAGGAAACGTAATAGCCTGTATAAACCACCAAAGAATAATCCCCCAGGTGGGACGACCGCGATCGAAATTAGATTGGTCATACTGGCGCAAATCGATCCAAGACGGGGAATCGAGGCGATAGGATGGGGAGGATTCAGGAGTTAACTCAGGAGTTGACATGGGTAGGGGAAGATTGAGTGCCAGAAGATTGTGCTTTCATGGGATTAATATGCCCTCCAAACTGGCGTAGCTCAAATAACTTTACGCCAATATTGTATTCATATTGACTTAAGAGTCTGGCATAAATATATCCTGCTTGGCCATCTAAAAATCCCAATTGGAGAATATAGTGTAAGATAAAGCGAATTGTGGGTTTAAAAGGTAAGCGCACCCATATTTTTTTTAGCCACCGTTTGCGCTGTACGGCATCCCCAAATAAGTTAGAACCAATGGTATTCTCTTCGTCCATCCCTTCGATCAGATTGTAATAGACTCTAGCTTCCCAATTAGAATAGCGGTTATGGCGAGCTAACCAAGCGTAAATATCGCGGAAATCTTCATGAAGCATATCTTCTTTGAGATAACCCACAGTCCCCTCCAGGATTACATGCTCGTGAACTTCATTATCGCCAGCATTTCTAACATCTTCCACGTTCAAATTTTCGTAGCGACCTTTTTGATGTTTGAATAGCCGTAAATTCCAGTCTGGATATCGTCCCCCATGGCGAATCCAAGCCCCTAGGAAGATGACTCGGCGATTGAGATAATAGCCATTCATGTTAGGATCTTGAATGGCTTGTTTAATTTCTTCCCATAAAGGGGGAGTAATCCGTTCATCACAATCAACAATCAAAATCCATTCATTACGAAAGGGGAGGTTGTCTAATGACCAGTTTTTCTTTTTTGGCCATGACCCATTAAACTTAAATTGAATAACTGTTGCCCCTAAGCTTTCGGCAATTTCTGCGGTGCGATCGCCACTTTGGGAATCAACTACAAAGATTTCATCCGCCAGTTGCAAACTATCCAGGCAAGCGGCAATGTTATCTTCTTCATCTTTTGCTGGAATAATAATCGATACCGGGACTTTAGAAGCTTCAGAGGTCATAAGGGCACGGGAGGGATGAGACAACGTTTAGGATATCAGATCAATCTCAAACTTTGGATTGTGACATCTGCATTTTTCTCCTTTAGTTATAACAGGTCTGGTATAACGGTGAAGATGAATAGGGCACAGATAGATTTACTTCAATGGAGCATTGCGAGACCACAAGCCTTCGATCGCCGTAGTCAGATAGCCGATTTGACCATAAGCATAGACTAGATTATCAAAGTGCAGAGCTGGATCGCTGATATATTTCACTGATTTATAAAGTCCCCGAATGATGCGCTCTCCCCCCAGCGAAAATTGATGAAGTCCTCCTCGGTTGGAGAGTTGTTCCCGGTAGCATTCACTCACCCCTTGCCACCATCCTCGGCGCAGAAACCAAGAGCGGTTGACTCGCTCTGGAGCAACATTGTGAGCAACTAAGGCTTCAGGGATATAGCTGACTTGCCATCCTGATTTTAGGGCCAATTCGGTCATCACCAGTTCTTCGTTGGAGAGCAATTTTTTTCCTACCCGTCCTAAATTGGGGTCAAATCCACCAATTTCTTCTAGGAAAGTGCGTCGGAGGGAGTAGTTTAAGCCTCTGGGGGTATTGCCGGGTTGGGTAATTAAGACCGGACTATCGCCTAAATCATAGGCTCCTAGATTACCGGCTAGACCTTCTGAGAGCCAAGGGGGAGGGGTAATGCCAGTTGGCCAAATGAGGGTGACTTTACCGCCAGCGATCGCCAGTTTATCGTTTTCTGCGTAGGCTCTGGAGAGAACCGTTAACCAGGATGGCGTAGCGATCGCATCATCATCTAAATAGGCTAAAATTTCTCCACTGGCGTTTTTTGCCCCCGTATTGCGAGCGACAGATAAACCAGTCACCGGTTCATAGACCGATTTCAGACGGGGATGGGGTTGTAAAGATTGGATAACTTCTTGGGTGCGATCGCTCGACGCATTATCAACAACAATGACCTCAAAGTCAGGATGATCTTGATTGAGCAAGCTTTCTATTGCGCCACCAAGATATTGATCTCGGTTATGGGTACAGATAATAGCTGAGATTTGGATGCTCATTGGGGAATAGGAGAGTGGGGACGTGAGGAAACGAAGACGTGGGGATAGATGACTTTAGGACTTTTTGGGATCGTATAGATTAGATTCCATCTCTGTTTTACCCAATTTTCCAATTTTGTCCAATCCCCCTATCTCTCCATCCCCCCATCCCCCAATTGGCGATGCAAACTCTTTAAAGATTGGGCTAACTGGGATAGACGCTCTTCTAACATATGCTTTTGGTTCAGAAACTGTCGCAATTGTTGATAGCGGTGAATGGCTAAACTCATGGATGCCACTTCTTCTGATGGACAGGGACGACTCCAAACTTCTCCATTTTCATTGAGTCTACAGAGTCGATAGGATGTGCAAGAACTTCCGCTAGAATTCCTCTGGGTTGAGTTGGGGGTAGATTCGAGCCATCCCTCAATAATTGGCCCCTGATGATAAAGAGCTGTAATTTGATCGTGGATCTGGTCTAACTGATCTTGCCATTGACAGGCGATCTCCTCAATATCATGAAGTACATCAATAGCTAAATTGGGAGAATATTGATTTTGATAACGGCTTAAGCGCGTCGGTTTATACTTGGGAAAAGGCGGCAGTTCAGTGGAACGATGAATCTCGGCTGTGCCTAATTTTTTCTTATTCGTTGGTTCAAAAGGATGGGAATTGGGTGGATTGATGTCCATAGCGCTTTGCGCGGTAATGGGTAATAGGGAATAGGAAATGGGAAATCTCTGCGTCGGGAGCGTCTCCCGAGCTTTTTCTACTGGTTTAGGGGGATTCTAAATGACTCAGTCGCTTTTGCAACTTCTTCAAAGACTGGTATAAATCCGGTAGACGCTTGTAGATGGCCGATGCTTTGAGATAAATAGGATGATTCACCGCCGGGTTTCCAGAAACGACGGAGCCAGGGGCAACGGTTCCATGGACTCCGGCTTTTGCGGAGGCAATCACGTTATCGCCAATAACCGTATTGTTGGCAATTCCCACTTGTCCCGCGAGAAGGACTTTATTCCCTATTTTTGTGCCACCTGCCATGCCAGTTTGACCGGCGATCGCACAATTTGAGCCAATCTGAGAACCATGTCCAATCTGCACTAGGTTGTCAATTTTAGTATCGCGACCAATGCGGGTTTCCCCGACGGCTGGACGATCAATGGCGCTATTACATCCTACTTCCACTCTGTCTTCTAAGACGGTTCGTCCAGACTGTTCCATCTTAAACCAGCCTTTAGGGGTGGGAACAAAGCCAAATCCTTCCGAGCCGATCGCTGCACCACTATGAATAACACAATTTTGACCAATCAAAGTCCGTTCATGGATGGTACAGTTGGCATGAAGAACGGTGCGATCGCCGATTTCTGCTTGGGGATAAATCACCACATTGCCATGAATACAAACCCCATCGCCAATTTTGACCCCAGATTCAATCACCACATGGGGACCAATATAGATTTCTTGTCCCAACTGTACATCTTCAGCGATCGCGGCAGTGGGGTGAATCTGCGGTTGAGGATGAAACGGTTGATAAAAGAGGGTAATGACTTGGGCAAATAAGAGACGCGGTTCCCGGGTAGCGATCCAGGCAATTCCGCGCTCTGTGGCAGCTTCGATTAAATCAGACGGGATAATTAAGGCGATCGCCTCAGTGGTGTTAATCTGATGAATAAACTTCCCACCCTCAATGAAACTCAGACTTTGGGGAGTCGCTTGATCTACAGGTGCAACTCCCGTAATCTCTGGATCGAGATCGGGTAGGGAATTTTCTGAGGCTACCTTACCCAATTTTTCAATAATCTCGCTGAGTTTCATAGATCTAAGCACCAAGTTTTGAGGGTTGAGAACTGCATCTTTGCAAAGTTTACAGTAGTTTTCGCCACAAAACGCAAAACCAGGTTTTAACCTTTCCTTCCTGTCTATCTCAACGTGCTAAAGAGGATTGGCTTGATAGAATAGTGCCATTCGTGCGATCGCAGCTAAGAGAGATCGATAGTCAGGATAGAGTGGAGTGAATAAACGCATCGTTTTCAAAATTGGCTCTGGGGATTTTGATCGAGGGTTTCCAGTCACGCTACAACTAGGTGAGGAAGGACGAACCCCACAGCTTGAGTTGAGCCGGTGTTTAGATGCAGCTCCCGATTTACCCCTCCTTTATCAGCAGTGGGTGTCAGCCTATCATCGGTTGGCAGGTTTGGATACTCGGATTCGGATTCCGACGATGCCAATTACCCATTTGGGCATTCCAGAAGCGCACCACAACTGTCGAGAAGCAGCGGAGAAGTTGCGATCGCACTTTAACCACTGGTTACGCCAACCTAATATTCTTGATTTACGCGAAGCCATCCTTGAAACCCTAGATCGCCAAACCCCAGTACGCATTATTATCCAAACTCAAGACTGGATTCTCCAGAGACTCCCTTGGACAGTTTGGGACTTTTGGCAGCGCTATCCCCATGCCGAAATTGCCCTCAGTTTACTCGACTATCAAGGCGTAAAACCAGAACTCACCCTCCAGGGAACAGCGAATATTTTAGCCGTATTTGGCGAAGATCGGGGATTAAACTTAGCTGCCGATCGACATAGTTTAGATCGCCTGCCTAATGCTCAAATTACTTATCTAGAGTGTCCCAGTTTTTCCCAACTGCACGATCGCCTATGGTCCGAACCTTGGGATGTTTTCTTTTTTGCCGGTCATAGTTCCAGTGCATCCGGAGGTCAGTTTCAACTCAATCCCCAGGAACGTTTAAATTTAGACCAGTTGAAATATGCCTTAAATCGCAGTATCGATCGCGGATTGAAATTAGCCATTTTCAATTCCTGCGATGGCTTAGGTTTAGCTCAACAGTTAGCCGCTCTCAATTTGCCGCAAATAATTGTCATGCGCGAGCAAGTCCCCGATCGCGTCGCTCACCAGTTTTTAGAGCATTTTTTGTATCAGTTCTCTCAAGAAACCCAGTTATATGAGTCCGTGAGATTGGCACGGGAAAAATTACAGGGTTTAGAAGATCGATTTCCTTGTGCCACTTGGTTACCCGTTATTTTCCAGAATCCCGCCTACTTGCCCTTAGTATGGAAAAAAACAGAAGTTCAGTTAACCCCTCAATCCAATTTAAGTCGCTTAGAACTTCGCAATCGTCAAATTTTACTCAATAAGGTGAATCTATATTGGGTGAAAGGGGTTTTGGAGGCTTCGCTCCATGGACAGGTATTACTAGAGTTGGGGATTGAAGAGCGCTATGATGCGATCGCCCATCCTTGGGGCTTAGTTTGGGAAAACACCGAGCAAATGCAACAGTTTCCTGTGACTCACTATTCGGCAATAGAAAAATTTGAGGCTTTGGGTATGGGGCGATCGCTCCTCATCTTAGGCGAACCTGGTTCTGGAAAAACCACCACCCTTTTAGAATTAGCACAGGAATTCATTCATCGAGCCAATCAAGATCGCCATCTCCCCATCCCAGTTGTGTTTAACTTATCCTCTTGGTTAGGCGAACAACAATCCATTTTAGATTGGTTAATTCAGGAACTCTATACCAAGTATCAAATCCCGAAAGAAATCAGCCAAAATTGGATCGACGACTCTGCTCTCCTCCTGTTACTCGATGGCTTAGATGAAGTCGCTGCCAACAAGCGCCAAGCTTGCGTCACTGCCTTAAATGAATTTATGCAAAACCATGGCACTCTAGAAGTTGTCATTTGTAGTCGCTACAAAGACTACGATCAACTCTCGCAAAAATTGCACGTTTTAGCGGCTATTTATCTCCAACCTCTAACCCAGGATCGCATTGAACAGTATTTACAATTTTGTGGCTCGGACTTATCCGGATTACGGCAAGCCATGCAAAGCGATATCATTTTACAAGATTTAGCCCAATCTCCCCTAATGCTGAATATCATGGCTTTAGCCTATCAAGGAATGAGTTATGATGATTTCCCTAAGCAGACTAAAGAACAATATCATACTCATTTATTTGATGCTTATATTGAACGCATGTTTAGCCGAAAAATCGGTGAACATTTTTATTCTAAGGCTCAAACCAAGAACGGGTTAATCCAACTCGCCCAATGGATGGTCAAAGAATCACAAACGGTGTTTTTAATCGAACGAATGCAACCGAGTTTCTTAAAGACAAAATCTGAAAAATTGAGATATTGCGCTTTAATTGCCCTCATTGGTGGTATCTTCAGCGCTTTAGGAATTGGGTGTAGTGTCGGACATATTGCTGGTCGTCATATCGGATTACTCTCTGGAGCAATTTTAGGCATTGCTGGAGGACTAGCGGGAGGGATTATTTTAATGTGGGTGTTACCTCGGATTGAACCCGTAGAAAAAATGAAGTGGTCTTGGCACAAAATGAGGATCAATCTGATTCCAGGATTGCGAGTGGGATTGATTGCGGGTGGATTTTATGCTTTAAGTGTTGCCTTAATCTTTAATGTCATTTATGGCTTAAATATGGCAGTTAAGGAGCTATTAATTTTTTGGCTATCTGGATTAAATTTAGGCGTGATGTTTATTTTACTCAGGGGCTTAACTGGAGGAGACATCAATACCCACACTGTACCCAATCAAGGTATCTGGTTAAGCGCTCGAAACGCCTCCCTATTTGCAATCCTAGGCATCTGTACCTTAATCGTCCTAGCGAAAATTGTAGGACACCCAACCTTGTTTGGCGCGATCGCCGGTTTATTAATCGGTTTATTTTCCCCTAGTAGCATCGCCTGTCTACAACACTTTACTCTGCGAGTTATTCTCTATGGTTCTGGAAAAGTTCCTTGGAATTATGCCCGCTTTCTCGATTATGCTACCAGTCTCATTTTCTTACAAAAAGTGGGTGGAGGCTACATTTTTATCCATCGTCTGTTGTTGGAACATTTTGCCCAACTCTCTCTAGAATAAATTTGACAGCCTCCCTATTTCCTATTCCCTACAGCATCGCGCTATAACATATCTTCTTCTTCCTTATTCTGAACCCCGCGCATAATTCGAGAAAGTTCACTTTTTTCATTCACAGAAATTCGACTCGGTGAACCACTGATAATTCCTTCATAGTTCCGGAAAGAATCCTTAATTTCTGCACCATGTTCTGTAATCGCATATTCTCGAATGCCTTTATCATGCCACGATCCACGCATCTTGAAGACATTGATCGCTCGCGACATTTCCCCACGAATTTCCACATATTGCAGCATTAAAATTGTATCCGTAATCGTAGAAATATGAGATTCAGTAATCGAATGAGACCCCATAAACTGATCCGTCGTGTTAGTAAAGAAACCGGTGATTTCTTCCTGTTTTGCATATCCTGTCACCCCAATCACAAATTGACGGAAAGCATTATTACTCACCCCTCGTGCTAAGGCAGACAGGGAATCAATGGCAATCCGAGACGGTTTGAATTCTGTAATTTTAGATTTAATCAATTGCAAGTGATCTTCTAATCCTGCTGACTCTGGATAGGCACACAGAATTTTCAGCAACCCTTGATTTTCTAATTCTTCAAAATCAATTCCCCAAGAGTTCGCATTCCGGAAAAGCTGGGCCCTCGATTCTTCATAGGCAAATAAAATGGCTCGTTCTGAATTCTTACAGGCATTTTCTAGAAATTTACTAACCAATAGAGTTTTACCGGTTCCCGTTGCTCCAGTGGCTAAAATAATCGAATCTTTGAAAAATCCGCCACCACACATTTCATCTAAAGTGCTAACTCCGGAAGAAACCCTAGCATTAGAAGAGCGTTGAGTAAGTCGCATCGCACCGAGCGGAAAGATATTAATTCCATTATCGGTAATGGTAAAGGGATATTCTCCTTTCATGTGTGTTGTTCCTCGAAGTTTGAGGATTTCTACGGTTCGTCGTCGTCGTTCTCCTTCTAAGGCGTTGCGAACAATAACTACATTATCGGAGACAAATTCTTCTACCCCAAAACGAGCAACTGGCCCATATTCTTCTTCCCGTTCTGTTGTCATGACGGTGGTGACACCGAGTTGTTTGAGTCTGGCGACGAGGCGAAAAATTTCTCGGCGCACCACAGAAGCGGCATCATATTGTTGAAATACAGCAGTTACGGAGTCAATGGAGACGCGCTTGGCTTTGTATTTACGAATGGCGTATTGAAGCCGTTCTATCAGGGCAGAAAGGTCAAAGTTGCCAACAATATCTTGACCTTCTGGGTCAGGAGATGCATCTAATATAAAGAGTTTGCCATCATCTATGAGTTGCTGTAAGTCCCAACCAAAACTGGCGGAGTTTTGAATAATATCTGTAGGCGATTCTTCAAAGGTGACAAAAATACCGGGTTCATTAAAATAGGTAATTCCATTGTAGAGAAATTGGATTGTCAGCATGGTTTTACCTGTCCCTGATGTCCCACTGACTAGGGTGCTGCGACCTTGGGGTAGTCCTCCATGACTGATGTCATCAAAACCTTCAATTAGAGTTCTGATTTTGGTGATTCCAGTAAGTTTTTTAGGGGGAGTCTTTTCTGGTTCGCTAATTTGATCAAATGTACTCATAGGTGATATAGCTCTAAATTAGAATAATAAAAGAGATGATGAAAAAAACAAATGGTCTTGGTCATTGCTGTTTTATCCCAGATTTATCCTAGACCTTCATCATCGCGCAGTTCATCATATAATAAATCGAGTCCAATCAACACTTTTTCGCGATCTGAGAGATCTCCAATGATTTTACGGACAGGAGGGGGGAGTATTTTGGCAAGGGTGGGCGTGGCGAGAATTTTGTCTTCTTCGGCAAGTTGTGGGTTTTTAAGAACATCAATCACTTTGAGGGCATAAACCCCTTGAAATTCTTGTTCGAGAATGTCGTTCAGTGTTTTTAGAGCGCGTACTGAGTTGGGGGTATTTCCAGCAACATAGAGTTTGAGAATGTAGGTTTTTTTTAGGGGACTCATGGTTGTTCTGTGTCAAAGGGTTTTAGATAGTGTTGTCATTCAGGACTATGAATTAACAAGAATTTAGGATTCGCGAGGAATTGAGCGGCGATACATTTCACACAAATGGGCAATAGTATCAATGAGGGTTAAACGATAGTCAAGTAAAATCTCTTCACTCCGTCCTTCTAGCTGTAATTGTTTGGAAAATTCTTCCATTAGTTCCATGTGAATTTCAACAATTTGAGACACAGAAATATCGGCAAAAAAAGCGATGTTTACAAACTCGTCGATTTTGGAGTTAGTTCCTTCATCATCGGAGAAGTAGTTCAGTATTATATCCTCATAGTCTTTTTTTAAGCAATTGAGTAAGTCTTGTTGTTTTTCATAAGATAAACGACGGAAAAAGTTTTTGGGGTCTCGTTTGTAATACACGCCGAGATATCCTAGTCGTTCTTTAAGTTTCTCAGCTAAACGTCGCTGTTGACGTTTTAGGGAATGTTGAATGGCGATCGCATCGATCTCGTTTCCCGGTTGTGCGCTGGTCGATTTTTGGGTGGTTGATAGTTCCAGAAATTTGGCGATCGCTTGATTGATGACCGAGGGAACTTCTTGCAGTTGCTCGGCCGTGACTTCTAGAACGGCATCATGGTATAATCGCCTTATCCCTATTAGATCGGGAACATCTAAACTATCCGCTTCTTCTTGATTCTTTGCGTGGATTTCTAGAGGTAGTCTTTGTGCCATAGATTCCCCGATCGCCACTAGAGGTAGATAGGTTTTTTGTTGCCGCAGTTTACCTAAGAGTTCCGATATCTCAGGGGTCTGTTCTACCACCAAACAGTCAATTTGCTGTCTGTGCTGATCGACATATTCGATTAACTCACTTTCAGAAAATAAGCGAGTGTGAACATGGCGAGTGTCTTCTAGGCATTGCTCTAAAGCATCGCCAAGGGACGCGGATCGGACAAAGATACAGATAGACAGTTTAGAGGGCACGCCAAGGTGTTAAAAGAAACTACAGGTATCGGCTTCGCCTATAGAAAAAAGCGTTGCGTCAATAATTGAGTAAATTTGTTTTTTACAAGTCTTGATATCAATGTAAACATTCTAGACTTAATTGTAAATAAATTGTTATGTTTCTGGGAAGTTTTCCGGTCTGCTTAGGGCTACCTCCCTGAAATTCTGGTTAACGATCCAGAATTAGGTGAGCGATCGCTTACTGATTTCAGGCTGAAGCCACCAGGTGTTGCTGACATTGTGGTTACCTAACATTCATGAACCCTCCTTTGCTCCAAGCTTTTACGTCTCCAGTGGTTGTCTGTCCACAAACCACTCTGCTCGAAAGGGCTTTAATGGAATGGAGTTTAACCGATCGAGAGCTGCTTGTGGTTATCGATCCTGCCCAATTCCCGATCGCCTGTATCCAGTTTTCCCGGTGGTTACCTTATTGGCTGCATCAAGACTCCCAAGGGATTCATACTCCCTCTTTACTCAAAATCAACCCTCAATTATACCAAATTGGAGAACCGATATTAGAATCGATCGCCTGTTTTGCTAGCGATCTCGAGATCGGCGCACTTCAGGAGCAACTCCAACAGTTTAATCCTGCGATCGCCTGCCATTATGCTCTCATCAATCAGGAACGGGAATTTGTGGGATTGCTCGATAACCAACGCTTGCTTCAATATTCCTTAGATCGGAAAGCGGCTCATGGGCTAGAGCTAAGGGAAGCAGGAGGACGGGAGATCTTCCTCAGCGATCGCACCTTGGATACTCACCCCTTCTCCCAAACCCTCCCCTCATCCCTGTTTTCCTCCTCCCATACAGACGCTCTCTCCCAGCTCTCTCCAGAGTCTCCAGCCGACTGGCAACTTCAAACTCTCTTGACTCGCGTTACTCAATTGGTCAAGGAAAACCATGCCAAAGACCAGATCTTAGCCTATATCAGCCATGCTCTAAAAACACCAATTACCTCAATCTTAGGCTTATCCAACCTATTATCCCATCCCCATCACTCCCTCAGTGAACCTCGACAACAGCAGTATTTAAGTTTGATTCATCAAGGAGCCAAACAACTGAGGATGATGACTGATGATGTGGTGACTTGGACACAGCTCGAGCTAGGAGAAGTCGTGTTAAAGAAATCGCCAGTTAAGCTCTCCCAATTATGCGATCGCATCTTGGCTAGCTTTCAAGAGCTGGTGCAAGATCGGGTTGAACCGCTCTACCTCAACCTCAGCCCAGATCCCGATCTTACTGATGTGATGGCTGATGAATTTTGGGTGCGGCAAATGCTCAATCGACTATTATCGTATAACGTATGGGCGATCGGCGATGGGTTGCACGATCGCTCTCCCCAGCCTCTCCCCATAGCTCTCGAACTTGAGATTGGATCTCAAGGGGGATTTTGGATTAGCTTTCGCTTAACCAATCCTCACTTAACCACCCCCATCAATCTTACCCCTTGGATACCTTCTTCTGGTCAACCGAAGGCCTCCCCCTCTTCCTCCACTTGGGAATTAGGATTAGTCATTGTCAGCCAACTTGCCCAACTCCATGGGGGCGATCTGATGTGTTCCTTCAAACCCAACGAAGGTGCAGAATTGACTCTTCTCTTACCCTCAGAATTGCTCGATCAACCCTCAGAAACTGAAATCGAGTCCTCTTTCCCGCAAAAATTAACCCTATTATGCCTATCTCCCGGGACACCGCAAAAGGGAACCTATCAAGAATGGGTACGGGGATGTCACGCCTTGAGAGGTAAAGATTGCCGTCTCTTGGAAGCGGAAGATTTAGATCAAGCTGAAATCTTAGCCAGAGTTTGGAAACCTCATGTTTTAGTCTTCAATGATGCCGGTTTAGAGGATGTTTGGGGGTATTTAAATGCTCTGCGTCAATCAGAATCGTTATGTTATTTACCCCTGATTGCCCTCAGTCAGGAAACGACTCAAATGGCAAATCAAATTCCGGGATTGTTGGTATTCCCTTGTTTGGTTTCTCCTGATTCTGAATTGGCTGTTTCTACGTTGTTACAAGTGATCAAGATAGCTGCAAGTCAGGGATAGGGAGATGGGGGATGGGGAGATGCGGAGATGCGGAGATGGGGGGATGGGGAGATGCGGAGATGGGGAGATGGGGAGATGGGGAGATGGGGAGATATGGAGATGGGGAGATGCGGAGATATGGAGATGGGGAGGATGGGGAAGAAATTACCCATACCCTACATCTATCGACAATGCACGATTTTATCCTGGTCAAGGCACTACGGTAATAATTTTTAATTTTTAAATGTCTCTTTTACTCCAGAACCAGTGGCTTCTTGAATCAGGGCTTCGGCGCGATCGCCATCTTGATAGAGTAATTCTAAAAACTGCCAGGGTTCCATCCCGACTAACCGGGCGTAAAATCCAACTTCACCCATGATTCTGGCTTCTGACTGGCGCAAGTACATACTGAGGCAATGATGGGCCTGATTTTCGGGTTGGCGCTGGGTACGGAAAAAGGCTAAAGCATTGAGTAATCGGTCTTCATAGGGCGCTAGGGGTCTAATGTTCAGGTTTTGGGGAGTGCGTTGAGTCATAGTATCAATTAACAATTTTCATGTCGGCGACAGCCGAAACTATTAAAATTCGGTAGGGGCGAAAAGTTTCTTGCCCCTACCGAGTTTTTAACTATTCTAATTTAACGCAAGCGGTTGGGTGTTTAGAAACCCGGTTTCTTGAAGCTTTCCAACTAATCCGACTTAACCCAGTCGGTTGGGGTTTACGATGTCTAACGCTTGTGCCATGAGCTTTTTCGTCTTTCCAACTAATCCGACTTAACCCAGTCGGTTGGGGTCAAAATGAGCCACTTGATTCAACTCCTTCTCAGCTTTCCAACTAATCCGACTTAACCCAGTCGGTTGGGGGAGACGAGGTTGAAACGAAATACTCGGAAGGTAACACTAGCGCTTTCCAACTAATCCGACTTAACCCAGTCGGTTGGGGAGTAATAATTTCATTTCCACAAATTCCTCAATATAGCCTTTCCAACTAATCCGACTTAACCCAGTCGGTTGGGGATTGAATGGTCTGAAGCCGAAATTGACCATATTAACTTTCCAACTAATCCGACTTAACCCAGTCGGTTGGGGATCGCCTCCATTGGGGTAAGTAGCGCGATCGCATTTCTTTCCAACTAATCCGACTTAACCCAGTCGGTTGGGGTAACGCCTTGAGGCGGTGTACCACCACCGACCCCAAGCTTTCCAACTAATCCGACTTAACCCAGTCGGTTGGGGAGGATATAGAAGGCAACGGATTTAGCTTAGAGCTGTTTTTTCCAACTAATCCGACTTAACCCAGTCGGTTGGGGATGATTAATTCATCGAGTTAATCACGACTTCATTTTTTTCCAACTAATCCGACTTAACCCAGTCGGTTGGGGGGCTGGTCTGGCAGCCCTTGCCCTGTAAGGGTTTCAGGAGCCAAATCCGACGCACTCCCTAAATTGTACAATATAGGGCTGGTCAACGGGGCAAAAAAACAAGCAAATAACGCTAAAAACCTCTCCCTGACTGACTCCGACGCTCGGAACGAAAATGCGTTGTTTCAGCGATTGGCCGAGGTGCGTCGGTTTTATAGCGCTATGGGCGGGTAAGGGGAGTCTATACTATAAATTTACCGTATTTAAACTGAGTCTCCTATACCCGCACAACTTGATAGTCCATGAGTTTTAAGGAAGAATTTGAACTACTGCTGCGATCGCGCTATCCGATCATCTATATTCCCACCGCCGAAGAAGAACGGGTGGAAAGGGCGATCGCCGAATCGGCCAAAAACCTCGGCAGTCGAGGAGTCTATACCTGGGATTTCGTCGATGGTTATCAAGGCAACCCCAATGATAACGGGTTTGGTCGTCGCAATCCCCTCCAAGCCTTAGAATTCGTCCAGAAAGTTCCCCCCACAGCCGCTGGAATTTTTGTTCTCCGGGATTTTCAGCGCTTTTTAGAGGATGTTTCCATATCGCGGAAACTGAGAAATTTAGCCCGCAGCCTCAAATCGGAAGCCAAAAACCTGGTGATTCTGGCTCCAGAAATTGCCATCCCCACCGACTTAACCGAAGTGATTACTGTCTTAGAGTTTCCCTTACCCCAGAGTGGAGACATTCGGGAAGAAGTGAGCCGGTTACTGATGGGATTAGGGCAAGTTATTGAGCAAGAAGTCCTGGAAGAAATTGTCCGGTGTTGTCAAGGTCTTTCCCTAGAGCGCATTCGCCGGGTATTGGGAAAAGCGATCGCCACCCATGGGGAATTGCGCCCGGAAGATGTAGACCTAATTTTAGAAGAAAAACGGCAAACCATTCGCCAAACCCAAATCCTAGACTTTTATCCCGCTCAAGAACAAATTTCTGACATTGGCGGTTTAGAAAACCTCAAAGATTGGCTCCTGCGGCGCGGTGGCGGGTTTTCCGAGCAAGCCAGAGCCTACGGACTGCCCCATCCCCGTGGTTTACTGTTGGTGGGCATTCAAGGAACCGGGAAATCCCTGACAGCAAAAGCGATCGCCCACCATTGGCATCTTCCCCTCCTGCGCCTCGATGTGGGACGACTATTTGCCGGACTCGTGGGAGAATCGGAATCGAGAACCCGGCAAATGATTCAACTAGCTGAAGCTCTCGCTCCTTGTATTTTATGGATTGACGAAATTGATAAAGCCTTTAGTGGCATGGGATCGCGGGGAGATGCAGGCACAACGAATCGGGTATTCGGAACCTTTGTCACTTGGTTAGCAGAAAAAACTTCACCGGTTTTTGTCGTTGCCACCGCTAATAATATCCAAAGTTTACCCCCAGAACTATTACGCAAAGGGCGATTTGATGAAATCTTTTTCGTGGGACTCCCCACCCAAGAAGAACGACAAGCCATTTTTGAAGTTCATCTCTCTCGGTTGCGTCCCCAAAGTCTGAGAAATTATGAGTTAAAACGTCTTGCCTATGAAACCCCTGATTTTTCGGGGGCAGAAATTGAACAAATGATTGTAGAAGCCATGCACATTGGCTTTAGTCAAAACCGGGATTTTACTACCGATGATATCCTAGAGGCAGCCAGTCAAATTGTCCCCTTAGCTCGCACGGCTCAAGAACAAATTGAATTGTTACAATCTTGGGCAGCTTCCGGTAAAGCAAGACTTGCCTCTCGTTCAAGTGGTTTAAAACCGCCCTTGTAGTCGTTATTATTTTCCAGATTTATTCTTATGGTTGGTAGATTAGTTTCCGGATTTTTTCAAGTATTTTTGGGGATCGCGTTGGCGATCGCCCTGATGTTAGTCGGTGGATTAGCCGCTGCCCGTTATTTTATGGCCAGAATGACCATTGACCCTCCCAAACCCGAATTTCCAGAGGCACAAGAGGCTAAACCGGCTTCTGCTTCCCTGTCTACTCCTGCTGAAGTCCAAAAGCCAAAAGAACCAGAACTTCCAGAAGGAGCCTACAAAGCGAGAGTCACTTGGCCCGATGGTCTGATCTTGCGGAATTCCCCCAGTTATGAGTCGGGGTCTATTGGTGGAATCGGTTATAACGAAACGTTGTATGTGATTGGAGAAAGTGAAGATAAGATTTGGCAAAAAGTTCGGGTTGCTTCTCGAGATGCCTGGGTGAAAGGGGGAAATGTGGAGAAAGTGGAATAGAAGGGAATGGGGAATGGGGAATGGGGAATGGAGATGCAATTCTCTCTGCTATGAAGTACAGCTTGAAGCCTCAGACCCTAAGTAATACAAGATATTGCCTGTTGCCTATTGCCTAGCGCAAATCGCCTTAAATGTTAAGAAATATCTCTAAACCTCAAGCTTGATTGCAATTGAGGGGAAATTATGCACGGAAAAGAAACTTGGGTGATACCCTGAGAAGACAAAATTGATCGGCACTCATCCAGAAATTATCTTTTATGTATAATAAGTCTTCTGATTCGGATTGGCTCGAAGCGATCGTTACTGGCAGTATCGGTGCAGGTATTGTAACTTCTTTTGCCGTCAGTCAAGGGCAACATCCCCTAGTCGGTTTAGCTATTACCCTATTTGCTGGTATTTGCGCTTGGTTGATCGATCGACAAATGCACTAATTGACACCAACTCAATCCATGTTTACCCTTGTGTTACCATTTGGTAAATTCATCTCTTCGGGTTCTCGCTTAATCCAAAGCTTGCTAACAATAATCCTGATTCTAGGGTCGTTGACTCTCTCAGTCAGAGCTATAGAAATAGGAGATGATGGGCCACAAGTGCGGGAATTGCAGCAACGACTCCAAGATTTAGGGTATTTTAATTTACAACCGACAGGACGATTTCGGGAACTGACCCAGGAGGCGGTCATCCGATTTCAACAAGATCGGGGCCTAATTCCCGATGGTATTGTGGGAGCAGAAACTTGGAGTCGATTGCGTTCGGGAGGAACCCAGAGATCGACATTAGACAATTCTCCCGTACTCCAGCGCGGCGATCGCGGCCCGGAAGTCACAGCTCTACAGGAAAACCTGATGGCCAAAGGCTTTTTTAATGGCCCCATTACGGGATTATATGGTTCCTTAACCGAGGAAGCGGTTCGCTCCTATCAAGAAGTCCAAGGCTTAACCCCAGATGGTATTTATGGCCGCCGCACTCAAGCACAACTCGAAAATGGAGCGCCAGTGGGTCAGTCCTTAAGTTCAAGGTCAGATCCCCAAGTTCTAGAATTACAGCGCCGTTTAAAAGCCAGGGGATTGTATGATGGCCCCTTAGATGGCATCTTAGGCCCCCTAACCCAAGAAGCCATATCCAGAGCGCAACAGAGGTATGGTATTAGTCCAGAAGATATTCGCTGAGTTTCTCTAGGTAACCAATCCCCGCGAAGACAGCGACGGGGCTTCCAAACGTATCGGAGACTTTACGTGAGAGCCCCCTGAGCCAAAGAAATTACAAGTGAGCAATCTTGAGTCATTTTGCTCGAAAAGATCGCCTAAAATAGGGGCAGCATCGACACCTGGATTAAGATCTCCTACTCTCTATGGACTCTCTAGCCTATCTCCATCTAGCCCTAGCCTATCAAGACCCGACCAGCACCGAACGGGTTTTACGAAAATCAATCCAGCAATTTTGGCAACAGTTGCTGGCTAAACCAATTTCTAGTCGATTGATCCTACGATTACTCTCTTTAGGCATCACGCTGGCGATCTTGACTTTAGCGCAAGTAGCTCTAGCTCTACGATTCGGAGATTCTGGCACAGATGTAGCACAACTTCAGCAAAATCTCCAGCTATTAGGATACTATCGAGGCCCCATCACCAGAATCTTTGATGGAGTAACTGAGCAAGCAGTACTCAGTTTCCAACGTGATGCTGGTATTGGGGTCGATGGCATAGTGGGTTCGGAAACTCAATCTGCGATCAATCGGACCTTGTTCAACCAATTGCCACAAGCAGGATTCAATACGTTCCCTCAAATTCTGCCCCCTCCTCCAGCACCTTTTAATACGCCATCTTTTACACCCGGTTTCACTTTTGGCGATCCCCTTCCGAATTCCTTTAATCCTGCTCTGGGTCAACCCAACTTTAATCAACCCTTTGGATTACAACAAGTAACACCCAGTTCTCCGATCTGGCAGATTCAGCTACTGCAAAGTAGACTGCAAGATCTAAGATTGTATCGGGGCACAATTGATGGAATCTATGGCCAACTGACAACAGATGCTGTGGAGCAGTTTCAGCGCTTAAGAGGTTTATTTCCTAGTGGCATAGCTGATAGCAGAACTCTAGCAGAATTAGGCTTAGGATCAGACCCAATAGCCACAGGAAACAATACTTTTCCCCGCGTAACACTCCAAGGATATGTCGTAGTGATTCCAACCGGTAACAATTTTATCTATCAACAAATCCGCATACGGTATCCCAGCGCTATACAAACTCGAAATCGAAGAGGGAGATTTGTTTATATACAAGCCTATGACAATCGCGATCGTGCTGAGAGTCAGTCTGCACTATTGAGATCGCAAGGTTTTACTAATGCCAGAGTCGTCTATTTCCGTTAAGCTCTAAATATCAAGGATAATGATTCCTGTGGCGATCGCCCTTGAAAATTCACTTACCACCTAAACCTGTTACTCCTATTGATCCTCTATGACTGAACCTGTTGCCGATCTCAATACCCAAGCTCCTATGGCGACTCGCATCCGTAATCTGGTGGTGGCGTTAACGGCGATCGCCTTAAGTGTAGCTTTGTTTCTAGGTCTACAAACCCAAAATCCCTCTACTTCTCTGTCTGAGTTGGCCGAAACCTCTACACCGCTAGAAGTTGCCCTAGAAAATGAGAAGCCGACGTTAATGGAATTTTATGCCAATTGGTGTTTAAGTTGTCAAGCTATGGTTCCTGATATGGTAGCGTTGCGAGAGGGCTATGGGGAACAAGTCAATTTTGTCATGTTGAATGTGGATAATACCAAATGGTTGCCAGAAATGGATGCCTATCGCGTCGATGGTATTCCCCATTTTGTATTTTTAGATCGTCAGGGAGAGGCGATCGCCGAAACAATTGGCGAATTACCAAAACCCATTCTCAAGGGTAAATTAGACGCTCTTGTGGCTGGTGTTCCCATTCCCGACGCTGGCAATATCGGCAAAGTATCCAGCCTAGAATCGGGTTCGCGAAACGAAGTCCCCATGGTTTCCGATCCCCGCAGTCATGGATCTCAGGTCGTACAGTAGGCGATCGGATGTCTCCAGGCATTTTACATAAATGGATTGACAATTCTCATTTTTTCTTGAATGAATTGATCGTAGTGCAAATCTTCTGAGTACAAGATTGCACAATCGAGAATTAAAGCAGTCGCAATAATCAAGCTATCCCAATAAGAGTATTGGTATCTAGATTTTACAGCAGTTTCCTCTGCTATGAGGTACATTAATGACGGTTTTTAACAATATCTAGAACAGCTCAGAGCTTCTACCAAGTCTGTTGTTTGCTCCCCCTATCCCCCTATCCCCCCATCACAGCGCAAAGCGCTGTATCTCTAATGCTTGAAGCACTTTAAGAGTATCTATTTCTGAAATGGTAAAATTGCTGACTAACTCTAATACAATTTCTTGAGATTCCTTGTCCTCGACAAGCTTCTTTCTTATCAAAACATTAAAGAGTTCTCCTAAAATTTGAGTTCAATAATCTGCTTCACTTTAAGATATTTGCCTTCAGGTTCTTTAGCATAGAGATAAACCCAAAGATTAGTATCTAAAAAAACTTTATCGCTCATAAAGCTTATCTCGCTTAAACTGATAATCTTTAGACAAGTGAAAAGAATGCTGATCGACTAATCGCAAAAATCTTTGCTTTTTCAAATCAACTTCATCCAATTCTAGCAAAACGACTTTAAATGTTTTGCCCTCCATCATTGATTCTAGGTGTTGATCGAGAACTAGACTGCCATTGTGATAGGTTGCTTTCAATATCTTATACATAGTATTTTTTAGGAGTAATAGTAAAGTAGTCAATAAGTTGAGTCGTGTTCAAAATTTCCTTGTGGCAGTCGATTATTAATGTTGGATAGAAGAATACAGCGCTTTGCGCTGTTATGAGGGACAGTGTTGAATCCTCAAAGCTATGTACCAAAAGCCTATTTCCTATTCCCTATTCCCTATTCCCTAGCGCAAAGCGCTATATCCCTCTTTTGTCACTCTGCCGAATCAAGATAGGAATTAAGATAAGGGATTTAGGCTGAAGAAAAAAAGTATTGAAATTG
>DDLS01000143.1 GCA_002340255.1 Cyanobacteria bacterium UBA2566 | reverse complement strand
GTGATTGGTTTATAGATGAAATTCTATGGCAATGCTTTTGTCTATAATTTTTCTCTATTTCTCTGTCCTATCTTTTGCCCGTTCATTTTGGGGGTGTTAGATTGGATTTAGGCAGATTTTAGGCAGAGCGCCTGCTTTGGGAGCAGGATGTCGCGGGTTCAAATACTGGAAACCAAAGGCTATTCTATAAATCGGGATGACAGGATTTGAACCTGCGGCTCCCTCGTCCCGAACGAGGTGCGCTACCAAGCTGCGCTACATCCCGGTAAACCATATAACTTGCTCGATGATAACATGCGATCGCCCCATTGAGGTGAAAATTGCTAAATCTTGTTAGGATAAAGTACAGTAACTCAACACAGGATAACAGAGTACGGTGACGGTTAAACCAGATTGGCTCAGGGTTAAAGCTCCCCAATGGCAGCGAGTGGGTGACGTGAAAACGACCCTCCGTGATTTAGGCTTAAATACAGTTTGTGAAGAAGCATCTTGTCCCAATATCGGTGAATGTTTCAACGCGGGTACAGCAACTTTTCTAATTATGGGGCCCGCTTGTACGAGAGCTTGTCCCTATTGTGATATTGATTTTGAGAAAAAGCCCCAACCTCTCGATCCCACTGAACCACAACGGTTAGGGGAAGCGGTGCAACGGATGGGACTCAAGCATGTAGTGATTACTTCCGTCAATCGGGATGACTTACCTGATGGAGGAGCCAGTCAATTTGTCCGTTGTATTGAGGCTGTCCGTACCTTGATGCCCCAAACCACGATTGAAGTATTAATTCCGGATCTCTGTGGCAATTGGCAGGCTCTAGAGACAATTTTAAGCGGCCAACCCGAAGTTCTCAACCATAATACAGAAACGGTTCCCCGGTTGTATCGGCGAGTGCGCCCCCAAGGAGAGTATCAGCGTTCTCTAGAGGTCTTAAGGCGATCGCGACAATTATCCCCTACAATCTACACTAAATCAGGGATCATGGTGGGATTAGGAGAAACTGATGAAGAAGTCCGCCAAGTGATGACCGAATTACGCGAGGTAGATTGTGATATCCTCACCATCGGTCAATATCTGCAACCGACTCCCAAACATTATCCTCTAAACCGCTTTGTAACTCCCGAAGAATTTGAAGCTTGGCGTGTCTTCGGAGACTCATTAGGCTTTCTGCAAGTTGTCTCTTCTCCCCTCACCCGCAGTTCCTACCATGCCGAACAAGTACAAGACCTGATGAAGCAAGCGCCAAGATATTCTATCTTGGGCTGTTATGGACGTGATATGCCATAACAGCGCTTTTCGATGTAACCCTTAAATTTCTGGGGAAACCACCCAGAAAACTGTAAATCAATAGATGATAAACAGCCGCTAGATCGAGTTTCGATCTGGCTTTTAATCCCAATATTCCGAACGACAAAACTTAGCATAGGACAACTTGAGTAAGTATTGAGGCTGAATAAAAACCAGAAAAATTTGTACCCATCATTGAGGTTTGCTATATGACTCAAATCCCCCCTATCTCCCGTCGCCAGTTTCTACACCTCAGTTCTTTTGGATTAGGCGGTGGTTTACTCTCGGTTAACTCCCCTCGTACCCAAAAAATCAATTCGTTAGACTCGATAAAATTCGCCCTTAGTTGGAAAGCCGAAGCCGAATATGGAGGATTTTATCAAGCGCTTGCCACGGGAATTTATCAAAAGCATGGCTTAGATGTAACCATCCGCCCCGTTAATCCCCAAACCAATAGCACTCAGTTACTCCTCGGAGGTGCGCTAGAGTTCAACATGGGAAGTTCTCTCAATATTTTCAAAGCCATAGAACAGAACATTCCCTTAGTTACCGTCGCCTCAATGTTTCAGAAAAACATTCAAGTGCTATTAACCCACCCAGGAGTCGGCAATGAATCCCTGGCTGACTTAAAAGGAAAACCAATTTTTATTTCATCTGGGGCGCGGTTTACCTATTGGCCAGTTCTGAAACAAAACTATGAATTTAGGGATAATCAAATTCGCCCCTATAATTCTAATGTGACTCCGTTTTTAGTTGATGAACAGTCGGCACAACAAGGAGTTTTAACGTCTGAACCCTACACAATTGAACAAAAAGGGGGGTTTAAGCCGATTGTTCATCTGTTAGCGGATGCGGGTTATAATCCCTATTCTTTTACGATTACGACGACTCGCAATTTAGTCAATGATAATCCAGATTTAGTTCACCGATTTGTTGATGCGTCGATTAGGGGCTGGTATAGTTATTTGGACAATCCAAAACCGGGTAATCGGTTGATTAAACGAGATAATCCAGAAATGACGGATGATTTACTCGATTATAGCTTTAGGAAGCTCAAAGAGTATGATATCCTTATCTCTGGAGAAGCGAAAATGTTGGGCGTTGGTGCAATGACTGATGAGCGGTGGAAAGCTTTTTTCCAATCGACAGTTGATTTAGATATGGTGGATTCAGGGGTGGATTATCATCAAGCGTATACCCTGAAATTTGTGAATAAGGGAGTTGACTATTATCTAAAATTGCTCTGAATAATGATAGCTTTATGGAGACTAAAAAACCGATCGCTACTCTAGAGAAGGTTAGCAAACGTTTTGATAACCAGAATTTAGCGATCGCCGATCTCAACCTAAACCTCTACCCCTCAGAGATTCTCAGCCTCGTCGGACCGTCAGGATGTGGTAAGAGTACCCTGCTGCGCCTCATTTCTGGCTTAACTTCCCTGAGTTCCGGCACTTTGTACTGGCAGAAGCCTCCACAGAATAACCAACTCGCATTTGTGTTTCAAGACGCAGCATTAATGCCTTGGGCAACTGTGTGGCAGAATGTTTACTTACCCCTAAAATTGGCCGGTGTGACCCAGAAAAAAGCCCAGGAGAGGATTCAAGAAGCTCTGGAATTGGTGCAGTTAAATCAAGTTTCTCAATCCTATCCCCGGCAACTGTCTGGAGGGATGAAAATGCGGGTTTCTATTGCCAGAGCGCTGGTGAATAATCCCCAAGTATTATTAATGGATGAGCCGTTTGGAGCCTTAGATGATATTACCCGCACTCAATTAAATGATGAACTATTAAATTTGTGGAGCCAAAAACGCTGGACAATTGTATTTGTCACCCATAATATCTATGAAGCAGTTTATTTATCCCATCGAGTGATCGTGATGGCAACAGATCCCGGACGCATCGTTGCTGAAATTCCGATTCACGAACCCTATCCCCGCGATTCGAGTTTTCGGGGAGCGATCGCCTATACTGAGTATTACCAACAAGTCGCTACCGCCCTATCTGAAGCCATCACGCCTCACTAGATTATGCCAGAATTGCGCCGTTTGTTTTCCCTAGAAACCCTAGCTCCTCTTGTTCTCGGAATACTGGTACTCTCGGTTTGGGAAATCTCTGTATCCCTAACCCATACCCCGAGCTACATTCTACCGGGGCCAATTCTGATTCTTAAAACCTTAATTCAAGATCGATCGATCCTCTTGCCTGCGATGCTCGTTACCTTAAAAATTACGATCGTTGCTTTTCTCGTGGCTATGGTTTCTGGATTATTCCTGGCAATGATTATGGCACAGAGTAAGTGGATTGAAAAAAGTTTGTATCCCTACGCAATTATACTGCAAACGATTCCCATGGCAGCGATCGCTCCCCTGATCGTCATTTGGATGCGTAATAACACCTTTGCCGCTCTAGTCATCTGCGCTTGGATTATCGCCTTTTTTCCCATCGTTTCTAACACTACCTTTGGCCTCAATAGCCTCGATCCTAACCTTAAAGACCTCTTCAAACTTTATCAAGCATCCCGATGGCAAACCCTACTGTATCTCAGACTACCCAGTGCGTTACCCTATTTTTTTGCTGGATTACGCATTAGTGGTGGATTAGCCTTAATTGGTGCTGTAGTTGCCGAAATCGTTGCTGGTACAGGTGGCATGAATTCAGGATTAGCCTATCAAATCCTCTTAGCCAGTTATAACCTACAAATTCCTCGTATGTTTGCTGCATTATTACTGATCGGTATCTTGGGAATTCTAATTTTTATCTTCTTAAATCGTTTATCAAGCCAGATTTTAGGCAAGTGGCATGACAGTTCAACCCCCTTAGACCCCTAAACTCAGTATTTATCCTTAAAAACTCTTAAGAAACAATAAAAAATCCGGGAAAACACTGGATCTCGATCCGGAAAACTGCCAGAGTAACGGGCAACCATGGAAGGATGTGTAAAACAGGAATCCCGTGAGATGAGACAAGCTTGCTTAATGAGTTAAGGGATCAACAGAAAATTCACGAAAACATCATAATAGAGTTGCTAATATCGGGAAAAGTACGGAATTATGGGGTAGATACCTCTAGCTTTCTATAAATTTATGTCCCTTAGCCAGAAGTTTCACGGAATCATCATGAATCAACGTCATCTGTCCATTGGGTTCGGATCTTCCCTGAGTTTGGGTCTGATGCTCACAGCATTAACTGCCATCGGTTCTGAATCTGCCCATGCTGCCACCTTAAGTGGCCAGAAATGGGATGGTTCATCGACTAGTTTGACCTGGAATGAAAGCAATGCGGTAACTGGAGGGTCGATAGTATCTGGAAGTCTGAACTCTTTTGGCACAAGCTTGAATGGACTTTTAGGCACCAGTCAAACGGTGGGGGCAATTCTCGGAAAAGAACCTGGAACTTTTGTCGATTTAGGACAAGACGGAAATGTTGGTATTATTGAGTTAGATTGGGGGGGAAATCTCCTAGCCAATGAAGATGGCAACGACCTAGTCGTCCATGAAAATGGTGGTGTTGGAGCGCCAGAAGCCTTTGCGGTTTCTGTTCGTAAAGCTGGAGAAACGGATTTTAGCGAATATCTCTACCAGTTTAGTGACCACTTCTCTGCAACGTATCAAGTCTTCGCCACCGTATTTGATTTAAGTTCCTTTGGGTTAGGCGCAGGAGATGCCATTGATGCCATTCGTATTCGCAACCTTGCTCCCAATGATTTAGTGAGTGGGAGTGATGGTCAAGGATTTCTTGGAGGTAGCTATACCGCTTTCACCCATGCTGGAGGTAGTGGTTTCGATATCAATACTAAACTTGATGCTGATATTACTTATGTGGCGGGTCTCAATGATGTCTTTGCTCCACTCCCACCATCCGATCAGCCTTCGGATGTTCCCGAACCTTCTGCCATTCTGGGTTTAGTGGGTGTAGGATTGTTGGGTTTAGGAACTCGCTTAAGAGCGCGTAAGTGTTAGTTCGCTAATGGTTATATCTTTTCCAGAAGGGTAACCGCATAGGCGGCTATCCCTTCTTCACGACCTACTGGGCCAAGTTTCTCGTTGGTGGTGGCTTTAATGCTAATTCGATCGGGTTGTAGGGTTAAGATGTTTGAGAGGCGATCGCTCATTTCCGATAAATGAGCCTTCAATTTCGGGCGCTCGGCCACCACTACAGAATCAATATTCACCACCTGCCAACCTCGGTCAAGTAGTAAGCCATTAACCTGACCCAGTAATATTAGGCTATCCGCCCCTTTCCATTGGGGGTCGCTGGGGGGAAAATAATGGCCGATGTCTCCTAAGCTTAAAGCTCCGAGCATGGCATCCATAATGGCATGAGTCAGTACATCGGCATCACTATGGCCGACTAACCCAAGTTCATGAGGAATGTTTACCCCTCCTAAAATCAAGGGGCGGTTTGGGCCAAGTTGATGGATATCGTAACCATTACCGATCCGAATGTTCATGGTAGTGGGGAATGTGATGAGCGCCAGTTATTTGCTTGGATCATACCCCAAATTCAGACGGCTCTAGTTCGCAATCCTCAGCCATCCACGACGAGTAGCATAGATTAAGCGATCGATTGCCGAGCGTTCCTCTTCACTAATCGAGTGTTGCAGCAATACGGATTGCAGTTGTTTGCGGTTGTCAGAGGTTAATTCCCCTGTATGGCAAACTTGAAACACTAGTTCGGCGATATTGAAACCAGAAGATATGGTAGTCGGTTGAAACATGATCGTATTAAAACTGAGATTTTAATCAAAAGAGCTAGAATCTTGGCCACTGGCGATTCAGACTTGTAAACCTTAAATTGTTTGACCTTCTCGCCAGATCCGAATATATAAAACCAAAGTAATCGAAAAAAAAACTAGCTTCTGTGAGACGACTCCAGAGTTATTGTGATATGCATCACGCAGAGAAACTCTTCTCTACAGAATTTTACTTGACAAAAAATAAAAAATGTGGTGCGAAACCCATTTTTCATCCTAGATAAAGGCCTAGAAATTATTGATGAAGCACTCCGACACCATACTCAGAAGACAATAGGGTAAACTGAGTCTTAGTTTTATGTAATTTTAGGTTCTTTGATACTACTATGCCCCACCTCAAGACCTTTCAGCAGTTTTTGAAACAATTCTTGATTATCACGGTCATTTCTTTTATCTTTACTGAGATTGGATTTCGAGTTTATAATTATATCAATCCTAGTTTTATTTTTTATGACAAATCTTATGGTCGTTTTCGGGGGAAACCTTTTTCTAAACATTATGATTTCACCTTGAATTCCCAGGGTTATAAAGATTTGGAATTTGAGGAGCAAAAAGCAGAAGGGATATACAGAATTGTCGGGATAGGAGATTCTTTTGCCTTTGGTGTTGTCCCCTATGAGGAAAATTATTACACGCTGGTTGAAGAGCAATTGCAAGCACAAAATCAATCGATAGAACTTTATAATTTTGGTATCCCTAACCTCAATCCTAAAGATTATCTAGCGGTCTTGGTCAATGAGGGGTTGAATTATAGTCCTGACATGATTATTGTTTCCTTTTTCATGGGTAATGATTTCTTGGATAGCCAAGATCGAAATCTATCTCAACCCCTCTACACGTATTCCTATGTCGTCTCATTTTTTAAATTCATCTGGGAGATCCAAAAAAGTTATGAAGGAGAGTGGGAACTCCCGGAAAATATAGTTTATGACGATAATATGAAAGTTTTCAGTGATGAGAATTATCTGGAAATGGAGATGCGACGCAGTCAAATATTTATCAAAGACAACCCTGAATTTAGTCAAACGTTTGACTACGCGATGGAATTTATTAATCAAATTAATGAGATAGCCAAACAGCGAAATATAGAACTTTTAGTGGTCATAATTCCGGATGAAGTTCAAGTGAATATGGAGTTACAAAATCAAGTTGTTATGGGGATGAATATGCAGCCGGAACAACTGGATTTCTCCTTGCCGAATCGGTTGCTTGCCGAAAGACTATCATCCCTGAACATTAATTCTCTAGACTTGTTAGAACCTTTCCAACAGGCATCCGAAACAACTCGCCTATATCGACCCAATGATAGCCATTGGAATATTGCGGGAAATAGATTAGCTGCTACAGAAATTTCTCAAGTTGTTTTGCCGAAGTTGTCTGAATCTAGAGCTAATAAGGAACATTGAAAGACATCTTTCTAAGGAGCTGATGATGGCGGTTCAACAAGCTTATAAAAGCTATGGTTTATAACCTGTCCCAGGAGACCCTGATGATGAGCCATTACTAATGGAACTGTAAAAATATGAAAGGATTGATCGCGATAGGATAGAAGCGAGAAGCTTTCCGGGATGCGATCGCGCCTGTTCTACTAGAATTGATGTTTCTCAAGACTATCTGGTTTACAGGGGATACGGTTTCTTGTTAACTTGTTTGAATAGTTATTTATACAGGTTTTGAGCATGGTGGTCATGGAAGACATGGGAACTCCCATCGGTAGCTATGCGCCAGATTTTGAAGTACCAGGTGTGGATGATCGGGTGCATCATCTGGCTCGCTATATGGAAAAATATCAGGCGATCGGTGTGCTATTTATGGGTAACCAATGCCCGTATGTTATTGAGCTTCTTGAGGATTTAAAGCAACTTCAGCAAGAAAGAGAACCTCAAGGGATGACCTTGGTGGGGATGAATGCCAATCAGGGTTCCAAGAATTCAGGGGAAAATTTTGAGCAAATGAAGGTCTTTGCTCAAGACCATCAGCTTAATTTTCCCTATCTGCGGGATGTAACTCAAGATGTGGCAAAAAGTTTTGGGGCAACTCAGACTCCAGAGCTATTTCTACTCAATCATGAGGGGAGATTATGCTATCGCCGGGGGATGACTCAAGAGCAGAGCGCAGTAAAGCAGTGGATTGAAGATATCCGTGGAGCGATCGCCCAAATGTTGCAAGGAGAACCGGTAACCTATCCCATTTCCGAATCCTTAGCCGGTACTCCCATTCAATGGCGCTCCTGAGCCAAATTCTAGACCCTGAAAAAACTGTTCGGGAAGATTGTCAACATCTGCTATCTTAGGTGAGAGCAATTTGTATTCAATCATCGATCTGGAGATTACAGAGTCTAGGCATGGGGACAGGTTATCAGCGCATATTACTCAAACTTAGTGGTGAGGCCTTAATGGGAAGCCTGGCCTATGGCATTGATCCCGCGATCGTGCATAATATTGCCGAACAAGTGGCAGAAGTTGTATCGAGTGGCATACAAATCGCCATTGTCGTTGGTGGAGGAAATATTTTTCGGGGTGTGAAAGGGGCAGCCGCTGGGATGGAGCGGGCAACAGCCGACTATATTGGTATGATTGCCACGGTGATGAATGCCATGACCTTACAAGATGCCCTAGAACAAATGGATGTCCCGACTCGGGTTCAAACGGCGATCGCCATGCAGGAAGTGGCAGAACCCTATATCCGTCGCCGAGCCATGCGTCACTTAGAAAAGGGACGGGTGGTCATTTTTGGCGCGGGTTCGGGCAATCCGTTCTTTACCACTGATACTACGGCTGCTTTAAGGGCAGCCGAAATTAATGCAGAGGTGATTTTTAAGGCGACGAAGGTCGATGGTGTCTATGATAGCGACCCCAAAACTAATCCAGAAGCCAAACGCTATGAGAGCTTAACCTATCAGCATGTTTTGGCTCACGAATTGCAAGTGATGGATAGTACGGCGATCGCTTTATGTAAAGATAATGATATTCCCATTTTGGTCTTTGACCTGTCGGTGAAAGGCAATATTCGTCGCGCCGTCATGGGAGAGTCAGTTGGAACAGTTGTAGGAGGTTCCTGTGCAATTAAGTGATGTGGAAGAGTTAATGCAGAAGGCCGTTGAGTCTACTCGCCATTCTTTTAATACCATTCGGACTGGACGGGCTAATAGTTCGCTTCTAGACCGAGTGATGGTTGAATATTATGGTACGCCGACTCCTCTAAAATCCCTGGCGAATATTAGTACCCCGGATTCGAGTACCCTTATGATTCAACCCTACGATAAAGGATCGTTAAATGTGATTGAAAAAGCGATTTCTCTATCGGATCTAGGATTAACTCCTAATAATGATGGTCAATGCGTGCGATTGAATATTCCTCAATTAACTGAAGAACGCCGTAAAGAGTTGGTCAAACAAGTGGCCAAGTTAGCAGAAGAAGGCCGAGTTTCTGTGCGCAATAATCGTCGTCAAGGAATTGATGATACTCGCAAGAAAGAGAAAAATGGTGACATTACTGAGGATGAATCTCGGAATTTACAAGATGAGATTCAAAAGCTAACAGACAAATATATTAATAGAATTGACGATCTGTTAGCTGACAAGGAGAAAGATATTACCAAAGTATAAGATTGCGGTCTCTTTTCGCCCGCTTGACTACCGGGTTAAGCGGGAACAACTAAGTTTAAAGCTGGCTTGGCTTGGACGCACAATATAAGCAATATGCATGGGATAGCCATAGGTCGAATAGATCAAATCAATAAGCTTGAGTGCAGTTTCCCGATGGCGATAGGTTTTGAGTAGGGTTTGATTTCCATTGGCATATTCAAGGCAAACATCCCAAGTCATAATCCTCTTCTCCTTTGATAATCCGTAAGACTACGATAGTCTTTATGAAGTCTTGATGAAGTCGTCGTTTGTCTTTATGTTAGTCTGTGATTGTTGATTTTGAGTTCAGTGATACTACTTATTTATTGAGGGAAATAAAAAAATCCCAAAAATCAAGGAAAACGTTGAGAAAAGGCCGAAAGGACTCTAGCAGAAATTGCCGGAATACAAGCCAAAAAACCGGTTAATGAGTGTTATTGTACAGTTGTCAAAATCTGGAAGAAAGTTATCCTATGTTTGATTGCATGATTGTTGGAGCAGGGCCGGCTGGGGCAACAGCGGCTTATCATTTAGCCAAACGGGGCCGTTCTGTGGCGATCGTAGAACAAGCGGCTCTTCCTCGGTATAAACCCTGTGGTGGGGGAGTGTCTCCAGCGATCGCCGAATATTTTGACTTTGATCTCGACCCTGTCATTAGCTTGAAGGTGAACCAACTACGCTACACCTGGCAACTCGACGATCCGGTAAACGTCAAGCTACAAGAAAAACAGATGTTCATCGTGCGCCGGGATAGCTTCGATGAGTTTCTGGTCAAACAGGCTCAAAATCAAGGAGCAGTTCTTAAGGATGACACCCCAGTAACGGGAATTGAGTGGAAAAGCGATCGCTGGGAGCTGAAAACTGCCAAAGGAGCGATCGAAGGCCGCTATCTGATCGCTGCTGATGGAGCCAAAGGACCGATGGCTAAATGGCTTAAAGTCAAACAGGGTAAAGAAAAACGGGCAGGCATTTTACACATCTCTGGGCTAACCCTTGAGGAAACCCCTCCCCTACACTTTGATTTTGGCAGCCTCAAAAATGGATTTATTTGGAACTTCCCCCAAAACGATGGCTATGCAATCAGCGCCACTGCGTTCCAAGGAGGAGATGCTAAAAAGCTCCAAGAGACTCTAGAGAGCTATACCCAATCGAGTGGCATTGCCCAAGGGGGAACGGTTCAATATCACGAGCATTCTGTGCGCTTGTGGGATGGCGATCGCCCCTTGCACACTCAAAACGCCCTCGTGGCTGGAGAAGCCGCCCAAATTGTCGATCCCCTGTCTGGAGAAGGCATCCGTCCCTCCATTTTTAGCGGAGTCCAAGCAGCAGAGGCGATCGATCGGGCGATCGGTGGCCATGGTAACGCCCTAGAAACCTATACCCAAACCCTTTCCGAACAATGGGGCGCAGACATGAAATGGGCTGCTCGTATTAGTGGTGTATTTTATAAATTCCCCAAAGTCAGTTATCGGGTAGGCGTTAAACAACCAGCCGCTAGTAGAATCATGAGTAAAATCCTCTGTGGACAACTCAGCTATGCAGAAGTAGCGGGAGCAGCAATCAAACAACTCGGCAGCGGACTATTTAAGTAGCGCTTTGTGCGGGTAATGGGTAATAGTCAAACCCGGTTTTGCCTTGCCTATTGCCTAGCACGTAGTACATAGGGCTTTAATCGGCGTTTGGGGAGTCAAGAAACCCTATAATTCAGCCAAGGTCATCTGGCCGCGATACCCCGTGACTAAGCGAGTACCATCTTTGAGAATATGGATTTCCATTTGATCGCTCGCCCAACTAACGGCACTTTCAAATTCTGGATTCAGAATATGGACGCGCTGATTGCTCGAAGAAACCGGAGAAGTGGGGGAATGAATTGCTAAAGATTCTACATAGGGGCCATCAATGAGAATATCCAGTTGATCGAGTAACTCTTGTGCCCCTTCCGGCGCACCTTTCGCCCTTAACTGCTCTACGGTAAAACCCGTAAATGACATAATATTGAATCCCTTCGCCTTAAGCTGACGAGCCAAGTTAGCCAGTCCTGGAGCCTGCCAAAAAGGTTCTCCTCCAGAAAAAGTTACCCCTTGATTGCGGGGATTACTGGCAATTTGTTCCGCTAGAGTATTGATGGAGATCAGTTGATTAATCTCAAACGACCAAGAAGCGGGATTAAAACAGCCAGAGCAAGCGCGAGTGCAGCCTTGAACCCAGACCACAGCGCGACATCCTGGACCATTGACTTCCGACTCGTCTACATATCCCATGATGTTGAGATGGTTGGCGGGAATAGGTGGAGATTTAGGGTAATTCACGATCGCTAGAGAGATGAGGGTTGATTTCTATTCTAGACGTAAGACTCCTATATGGTTATAAAGCGAATCTAAAAATTTGTTTGGTGGTGATAAAATCCGTGATGGGAGAGTAAAAACCTTGGCGTTCTTCGGATAAAATAATGATTCCTGAAAAGAAAATCCCAGAAATCAACTTTTCTATGCCAGCTTTTGGCATGGGGACCTGGATGTTAGGAGGTAAACTGGAACCGAGTCCAGACCGATGCGAGCGATCTGATACGGACTCTATTGTGCGAGCGATTGATGCAGGATTAACCCATATCGATACTGCGGAAATTTATGCTGGGGGATATGCAGAGGAAGTTATCGCTAAAGCCATATCAGGCTACGATCGATCAATGCTATTCCTCGTTTCAAAAGTTTCATCTGCCCATCTTCGATACAATGACTTAATAGAATCAGCAAAGCAAAGTCTGGCTCGATTGAAAACCGATTATCTCGATCTTTATCTGATTCATGAACCCAATCCTAATATTCCCATGGAAGAAACGATGAATGCCATGGCTTATCTTAAAGATAACGGTTATATTTTGAATATTGGGGTCAGCAATTTTAGCACGGAGCGAGTTAAAGCGGCACAAAAACTCATTGATGCTCCTATTGTGGCGAACCAAGTGCATTATAATCTCAAGTTTCGCGAACCTGAAATTATTGGATTATTAGAGTACTGTCAGGCTAACAACATGATGTTAATTGCTTGGCGACCGATTCAGAAAGGATTGCTCTCGACTGGTGGTATTCCTATCTTGGATGAAATGTGTGAAAAATATGCAAAATCCCCTGCTCAAATTGCTATAAACTGGTTAATTTCACAGCCTAATGTCGTTACGCTTTCAACGATGCGAACTTCAGAGCATCTTGAAGAAAATTTAGGGGCACTGGGTTGGGAAATTGACGCTGAAGATATCGAAAAACTGCGGTCTCTTTTTCCAGAGCAGCAAACGATTTCCGATGTGCCTTTAATCTCGTCAGTAAAATAAGATCTCTTGTCTAAGTAGTCAGATAATGAAGAGTAATGCAATAATCCTAGATTCTTATAGCGCTTTGCGCTAGGGAATAGGGAATGGGGAATAGGATTGTGGTACATGGCTTTGGGGATTCGGTATCGTACTCCATAACGCAAGCAAAGCGCTGTATGACTATTGCTAGAGGGACTATTGCCTTTTTCTTGACTTCTGAAAAAAGTCTAATCCTGACGCTCTTCTCATTCTCCAATAAAGAAAGGATATATTTATTATGTCTGAGAGATGTCTGTTTCGTTTTGGTTTCATTTGGATTCGGCAGATGTCTCTGTTGCCGGGCGAAGCAACGCCATGGCATTATGACTTATGCCATCGGATTACAGTGGTTTTTCAAGGCCATACTTTAGCCATTGAATATGATGATCGGATGCCAACGAAGAATGTGACCTATAAACCAGTACAAATCGATTGGGACAAACCTAGCGATCATCTCCATCGTGCTGTAACTTCAAGTAGTGAGTTTTATGAGGAGTTAACGATTTTCTTCCTCGATCGGCCGGGTCTTAATCCACAGCCTAGGTAGCCAGTAGGATGGGCGTATATGGGAGAAACCGCGATCGCCAAGCGAAATAGACTTTTATTGCACTAGCAATAGCCGGCATTATTGTACAAAGCGCTATAAAATTAGGTTAGATCGATCGCAATATTTTCTGGATCGCTTATCATGTCTCGACCTATTGCCTATCTTGCCCAAGGTAAACTTTATCTCCAAGAGGCTCAGAATCAATTTCGGGAAATCAAGAGTGAGTTTGGCCAATCGATTCAACGCCAGCGCTTGCAGGCTCAACGCCGGAATTCTTGGAAAGATAGGGGAATTCGTTCGATGATGATGTCTCCTCAAGCGATGGCTCAGTTGGAACAGCAGGCGGAAGCGGTGATTCCAGTAGCCATTAGTAGTCTGTGTAATTCCGGAGAGGGTAAGTTGTTTTATGCCCTAGAAGCGGGGGAAATGGGGGCTTTATTTCGGTTCGATCCCAATGGCGATCGCGAAGATCGGCTCTTTCATAACGCAGATTTTCAGATTAGCCATTTAGATTATAGTGCCTCGGATGATTTGATTGCCTGCACCAAAGCTTACCCGACAGGAATTACCAATATTGCTACGCTCTCACCCAATAGTGTGCGTCCCAATGACATTACAGAAGGGGATTCCATTGATTTAGCGCCTCGCTGGATACCGAATCAAAAAGCTTTAGTGTATCAATCGGCTGGAGTCAGTCGCAATGGTGAGGGATTTGTAGTGAATCGCGCTCCCTTTTCAATTGAAAAGTTGGATTTTCGTCAACAGGATTTAATTACGTTAGCGAAAGATCCCAAGTCTGATTTTTTGGGGCCCCAAGTTGGTTCTGATGGTCTACTGTATTATATTCGCCGTCCCTACCGTTCGTTCCACCGTTCGTTTAATATCTGGCAATTTTTGAAGGATATTCTTCTGATTCCGGTTCGTTTGGCTTATGCTATTTTCCAGTTTTTTAATTTCTTTAGCCAGAGTTTTACAGGCAAGCCTTTGATCGCTGCGGGAACGCAACAAAAGGTAGAACCCAAACGGATGCGGATCTGGGGAGATTGGTTAACGTTGGATAATCTCCCCAATCAACATGCCGAAGATCGGGATGCTCCCCCCTTGGTTCCCCCTAGTTGGGAGTTGGTACGTCAAGGAAACCAGGGCGTGCCGGAGGTGTTAGCCACGAGTGTTTTGGCTTATGATTTGGCGGCCGATGGTACAGTGGCTTACAGCAATGGTAGTGGGATTTATCTGTTATCGCCTCAAGGGGAACTCAAACGGGTGGCGATCGCCCATCAAATTGAAGCAGTGAGGTTTCTGAATTCCAGAGAGCAGCAGGAATGATGAAGTTTTAGCACAAGACCCATGAGCAATAACCAATAACCCATGAGCAGAGTTAAACTAGAAAGAACTGCTCTTGTGGAAAACCATGCGCGATCCAGAACTAGATGGTTTACTATCCGATCTCCAGAGTGATTCCGAACCAGTGCGCGAACAAGCCATTCAGGAACTATGGCGGCGCTGGTTTAACCAGAAAGGAATGATGGGAGTAAAGCGACTGCAACAAGCCCAGAGAGTATTGGATGCCGGTCATTTCGACAGAGCTGAAGAACTGTTAACGGAAGTGATTCACGATTGGCCGGATTTTGCTGAAGCATGGAACCGGAGAGCCGTGTTACATTATATGCGCCGGGAGTATGATAAGGCGATCGCCGATTGTGAAGAAGTCGTGCGCTTAAATCCAATTCACTTTGGGGCACTGCATGGGCTAGGATTATGTTATGCGGCTCTAGCTCAGTATCGGGAGGCGATTGCAGCGTTTCGTCAAGCTTCGGAACTTGTTCCCCACGCGATCGAAAATCAGCGCCTCATCCTTGAATGTACAGCCCGCTTAAATTAAACCCCAGATTTGACCACTATTTGGTAGAGGGCGATCGCTTTTATGGCAAAATTGGGAAGATTTAAAAGTATAAGTTAAGTGTATTGATTGCCCAGTACCATAGTAGCATTAGTTACTTTTTTAGGATAAACCCCTGCTTTGGGAGATAAAGCCATGCCAGAAGCTCCATCAACTTTAGAAAGACTCATTCCCCCAGAAATTAAGAATGATGAATTATATCAAGCCATTCAAACCATTTCTAGAGAAGCAGATCTAAAAACCGTTCTGGAAATAGGTTCCTCTTCCGGTTCTGGCAGCACTGAAGCCTTTGTTACAGGCTTAATGGAGAATCCTCAAACTCCCGATCTGTACTGCATGGAAGTCTCCCAAAGCAGATTTGATGCATTGCAGAAGCGATATGAAAATTATCCTTTTGTTCATTGCTACAATGTCTCCTCAGTGGCCTTAGAACAGTTTCCCACAGAAGAAGAAATTAGAGAATTTTACCAAACCCAACAAACCTATCTAAATCTTTATCCCCTTGAGCAAGTATTAGAGTGGTGGAAAGCAGATACTGAATACCTGAAAACATCAGAGGTGGATACCAATGGAATTAGAAAAATCAAGACAGAAAAAAACATAGATATTTTTGATCTGGTTCTGATTGATGGCTCTGAATTTACAGGTATAGCAGAATTAGAAGAAATTTATGGCGCAAAAATAATTATTCTCGATGACATCAATACATTTAAAAACTATCAAAATTATACTCAATTGCTGAATGATTTAAAGTATACCTTGCTTCAGGAAAACAAAAGACTTCGGAATGGTTATGCTATCTTTGGCAGCGTAAGTTATATTAAGCATCATTTTGATAATGAACTCAAAGAACAACATCTGGTGAAAACTTTAGTCAAACCGGGGATGACAGTATTTGATGTGGGCGCGAACTTAGGAGACTATTCGATATTGTTAAGTCAATTAGTTGGTGCATCTGGTAAAGTATACACTTTTGAACCCACTTCAACAGTTTTTGCCAAACTCAAAGACCGGTTAAAAAGTAAAGACTTAAACAATACCAATAATGTTGAGATATTTCAAAAGGCGGTTTTTTCTGAAAACAAGGAAATAGAGTTTCATGAGTTCCCAGAAGACTATTCTGTGTGGAATAGTATTGGCACACCACAGATGCCAAATCCAGAAAATCCACAAGAAAATATTCCGATTTCTAAAACCGAAATCGTAGAAGCAATTAGTCTAGATAGTTTTTGTAAGACAGAAGAAATCAAAATAATAGATTATTTAAAGATTGATGTAGAAGGTGCTGAATCTGATGTTCTTTTAGGTTCAATAAACTTGTTGAAAGAAAAGAAAATCAAATTTATTCAATTTGAGATCTCACAAAAGATGCTCGAAGGATTAAACAGAAAAGCGGGAGATACATTCAAAATATTAATTGAAAATGGTTATGAATGTCATCGGATTGAAGATGATGGTAGAATTGGAGAGAAGGTTATAGATTCTAATTCATTTTATGAGAATTATATTGCTTTCCAGGAAATGCCGATTCACTTTTTTACTATTGTTCTGAATGGAGAGCCTTTTGTTAAATACCACATCGAAGTCTTTAAAAAGCTTTCTTTCAAATGGCATTGGCACATTATTGAAGGAGTGGCAGACCTCAAACATGATACGAGTTGGAGTGTTAAACTTGGTGGAAAGATAACGGATGAAATTCATCGCAAAGGTTTGAGTAAAGATGGGACATCTGAGTATTTGGATCGACTCAAAGCAGAGTATCCGGGAAATATAACCCTTTATCGAAAACCAGAGGGTGCATTCTGGGATGGCAAGCGAGAAATGGTGAATGCACCTTTAAACAACATTCAAGAAGACTGTTTGCTGTGGCAGATAGATGTAGATGAAATATGGACGTTGGAGCAAATTTGTAACGGCAGAAGATTATTGATTGAGCAGGGCGAAAAAACAGCCGCCTATTACTGGTGCTGGTACTTTGTAGGAGAGAATTTGGTCATTAGTACCCGTAACTGCTACACTCAAAATCCGCAACAGGATTGGTTGCGTACCTGGAGATTTAAACCAGGATATGTCTGGGCAGCCCATGAACCTCCGATATTAGTCGAACCGTTACCCGATGGACAGTTTAAAAATATAGCTGCCATTAATCCTTTGACTCATGATGAAACAGAACAAGAGGGTTTGGTTTTTCAGCATTTTGCCTATGTGACACCGGAACAATTAAGATTTAAAGAACAGTATTACGGCTATCAGAATGCAGTAAACCAGTGGAGAGCGCTACAGTCAGAATCTCAGTTCCCGGTTTATCTTCGGGATTATTTTTCATGGGTGGGAGATGAGACAAGAGTTGATCGCGCTGAGGCATTGGGTATCGTTCCCTTAGTCCAGAAAGAGGTAACAGCAGATAATTGGAAATTCTTGCAGCCCCAGTTCTCCAAATCATCGAAAAAAGCTCAGAGGAGATCGCCAACTATTCTGATTGATGGCGTGTTCTTCCAGCTTTATAATACAGGGATTGCTCGCGTGTGGCGATCGCTGTTGGCAGAATGGGCTAAAACTGACTTTGCCGCTCATATCGTATTCCTAGATCGAGCAAACACTGCACACATTCCAGGAATTAAGTCTAGAACCATTCCTCGGTATGACTACAAAAATACAGAACTTGATAAACAAATGCTCCAGGAGGTTTGCGATATAGAAGGGGCAGATGTATTTATTTCCACTTACTATACTACCCCCCTATCGACTCCTTCTATATTCATGGCCTATGACATGATTCCAGAAGTCCTAGGTGCAAATGTTAATGAACCTATGTGGCGTGAAAAACACCATGCCATCAGTCATGCAGATGCCTACATTTCTATTTCTGAAAGCACTGCCCGGGATCTGGTGAAGTTTTTCCCAGATATTCCCCTCGATCAAATTACTGTAGCTCATTGCGGTGTTTCTCCCACATTTACGCCAGCAACAGCCACCCAAATCAATGAATTTAAATATAAATATGGGATTACTAAGCCTTATTTTCTGCTGGTGGGTGCGGGTGGTAATTATAAAAATTCTATGCTGTTTTTCCAAGCTTTTTCAAAATTACATAGCAAACAAGGCTTTGAAATTGTCTGTACAGGAAGCAGTATAACTCTGGGGAATAAGTATAGACAATATGCTTCAGGGAGCGTGGTACATTCATTGATTCTCTCTGATGAAGAATTGAAAGTCGCTTATTCTGGGGCTGTGACTTTGGTGTATCCCTCCTTGTATGAGGGCTTTGGAATGCCAGTGGCAGAAGCCTTAGCTTGTGGTTGCCCTGTAATCACCTGTGCCAAGGCTTCTCTTCCAGAAGTCGGAGGAGATGCAGTTATCTATGTCGATCCGCATGATGTTGAGGGTTTAGCTGAGCAACTCTGTGAAGTGCAAAAACCAAAGGTTCGTCGCTCATTTATTGCCAAAGGTTTGGCACAAGTGAAGCAGTTCTCCTGGCAGAAAATGGCCAACACTATGAAGTTAGCACTGCTGAACGCAACTTTGGCTCGTTTAAATCTGCGAGAGATTAACTTAATTCTATTTCCAG
>DDLS01000147.1 GCA_002340255.1 Cyanobacteria bacterium UBA2566 | reverse complement strand
CCCCCAGCAACCAACGACCCACCCCTCCCCAATTAGTCGGTGGAGAAGTGCTGACGGTTAGTAATGACAGTGGCATTGATGCCACCCAACCCGGAACAGTAATTGGGCAAATCCGATCCTCAGATAATTCCGGGATTCAATCCTATGAAATTTCCCGCGTTACTGGAGGTGCTTCTACCACTAACTTTAGTATCAGTAACAATGGGAATATTACCCTCAACAGCGCTCCGGGTGGCAATGGGCCGTTTGGCTTGGTAGTACGCTCGACGAATACCGGGGGCAGAGTATCAGAAGAAGCAACGATTAATGTCTATACCACTGTGGGCGCAGCCAGCAGCGATCCAATCCTTAGAAATAATCGGAATGACAGTTTTCCCGCAAGCGGCAATGTATCCGGTCAAGATACGATTATTGTCGCTCCCGGTAAATATGATGAAGCTAGCTTAAGTGTTACTCAGAATACCACCCTACGATTTACCATTCCTCCCGATCCTACAGGAGCAGGTGTTGCTCGATTAACTGCACCGGCAGTTCCTACTCCCATTACGGGGAGTTTGGTTGCCGGTACAACCCTATCGGAAAACTTCCGAGGGAATAGCTCTAGCGACTTGTTCTTTGGAGGACAGGGGGCCGATACCCTGAATGGAGTATCTGGGCAAGATTATTATGTGTATACTGCCCTGAATGAAGGAGGGGATGTTATTCAAGGCTTTGGCAATAGTAGTGTGATTTTGGTCAATGCTCAGACCTTTGGTGCAGGTCTAACAGCGGGACAATTGTCTCAAGGACAGTTATTCTTGTCTAATTCTGTCTTTAATCCGGCTAGCCCTCCGAGTGCTTATCAGAATGCTGCCAATGGTGACCAGTTGCGCTTTATTTACGATTCCCAAGGCAACTTGTTCTTTGATGCCAATGGCTCGGCGGCTGGCGGTATCGCCAATAATCAACCCCTAGCAGTTCTCAACGCTCCCGGTCGTCCCTCGGTGAGTAACTTTAGCAATACTAATATTTTTGTCTATTGACGCAATTGGGTAATGGGTAATAGGTAATAAGCAGATGAGGATCTTGCCGATCTCTTGATCTCCCCATCTGCCTATTCCCTAAAAATGGTATCACAGGATACTATTTCGGCATGATTTGTGAAGAAAATCCTGAAATCCATAGAAATTAAAGGTTTGGCCGATCCATATGGGGATGACAGAGATTAGAATAATCCAGTGAAACTCTGAAATAATGGGAGTTTCAGCAGTTTAACCTGAAAAGGAGATGCAAAATGAATAAAGGTGAATTGGTCGATAAGGTGTCTGAAAAGGCTTCAGTGACCAAAAAACAAGCGGATGCGGTGTTGAGTGCTGCCCTGGAAGCGATTATGGAAGCGGTGTCTGAAGGTGACAAAGTGACCTTGGTTGGCTTTGGGTCGTTTGAGTCGCGGGAGAGGAAAGCACGGGAAGGACGCAATCCTAAAACTGGAGAGAAAATGGAAATCCCAGCGACTAAAGTTCCTGCGTTTTCGGCGGGTAAGCTGTTTAAGGAAAGAGTAGCTCCTCCGAAAGACGAGTAAGTTTCCGATTTATTCCATTAAGTCAGTGTCTTTCCAACGTCCGGTTCATGGAGGAAATGTTGTTTGGGCAGCCTCAATTGCAGGCTGTTCACCCGATCGCCTTCTGGATTTTTCCGCTAGTATCAATCCGTTAGGCCCTCCACAATCGGCGATCGCCGCAATTACAACCCATTTGCATCGGATTACTCTGTACCCAGATCCCCAGTATTCCCAGCTACGGGAACATCTGGGGCGATTTCATCAACTGCCCCCAGAGTTCATTTGGCCGGGGAATGGGGCGGCAGAATTACTGACTTGGATTGCTCGTCAGTTTCAAGGGTGTGGCGGTGTGACGTTGCTCACTCCTGCATTTCGGGACTATGAACGAGCGCTTCAAGCTTTTGGAGTTCCCATTCAACCCTATCCCCTAAGTTGGTCTGGGTTAGCCTCTTCCCTTCCTAATTCTGCTAATCCTGGATCGGGCTTATTGCTGAATAATCCCCATAATCCGACGGGTAAATTATGGCGGCGTGAGGAGATTTTGCCGGTTTTGGATCGATTTAAGTTTGTGGTGATTGATGAGGCGTTCATGGACTTCCTAAACCCCTCAGAAGACCAAAGTTTAATCCCCCTGCTCCAAGATTATCCTCATCTGGTGATTGTGCGATCGCTCACTAAGTTTTATAGTTTACCCGGCCTGCGTCTGGGTTATGCGATCGCCCATCCAGCCTTAATTGCACAATGGCAAAACTGGCGCGATCCTTGGCCGGTGAATATCCTTGCGGAAGTAGCCGGAATTGCGGCGATCCAAGATTATGATTTTCAACGGCAAACTTGGGACTGGTTACCTCCCACTCGCGAGTATGTTTTTGAAAGGTTGCGATCTCTGCCGGGGTTCGATCCTTATCTAGGAGCTGCTAATTTTTTATTAGTCAAGGTCAATCAGTCGGTTAGGGCGCTACAAGAGCAGTTATTAAAAGAACACCAGATCCTGATCCGAGACTGTGCGAGTTTTCCTGAACTGGGCGATCGCTATTTCCGCATCGCCATCCGTTTGTCCTCTGATAATCAACGCTTACTTGATGCTCTGAGCAATTAACTCAAATCTTGATTAACTCATATCAATGAAGCAATCAATTAAAAAAAGAACCCTGAGCGCTGTATCATTCCAGTTTATTAACTCTGGACTGTTGGGCTAATATGCCGTATTTGGGAGCAAATACCATGGCTAGAATGAAGAAGAGGGTCAACAGCACCACGATCGCTCCTCCTGTGGAGATATCCAGATGATAACTGAAATAGGTTCCCAGGATGCACGATAGCACACTGCTAGTAATCGAGAGTCCCATCATCCGATCGAAGCGATCGGTCAGTAAATAGGCTATTGCTCCAGGAGTCACGAGCATAGCAATCACCAGAATAATACCCGCCGTTTGCAAAGCCGTAACAATGGTTAGAGCCAAAACGGACAACAAGGTATAATACATCAATTGAATATTCAACCCGATCGCCTTAGCATGATTGGGATCGAAACAGAACAGCAATAAATCCTTACGTCGCAACAGAATCACCAGTAACGTTATGGTTCCTGCAATCAGGGTTTGAATAATATCACTGTTAGAAATGCCCAACACATTGCCAAACAGGATATGAAACAAATCCACATTACTGGGAATTTTGGTAATTAACACAATTCCAAAGGCAAAAAAACCGGTAAAGACTACGCCAATTACCGCATCTTCTTTTAACCGAGTTTTCGATTGCACATACCCTATCGCCACCGTTGCGCCAAATCCAAACAAGAAGGCTCCCACTGCAAACGGAATATTCAGAGCATAGGCAACCACCACCCCAGGAACCACCGCATGGGAAACCGCATCTCCCATCAGCGACCAGCCTTTGAGGGTAATATAACAGGAGAGTACAGCACAAACTAAACCGACAAAGGCACTCACCCACAACGCTCGGACTAAAAATCCATATTCTAGGGGTTCAAGGAGCCAATCTAATAGAGCTGGAGAATAGGGAATTGTCAAGAATCAGCCTCAAAATTTGGGGACAGGGAGCGTAAACTTTGCATGGGTAAACGATTATCCAATACAATCACTTTACCGTCTTGGGCGAGCACGAGCGCCAAAAATGGCCATGATTTCATCTTGAAGCTGCCATGGTCAACAAATCGAATGGCAGTGTCAAGATGAAAGGGGTTAGTGCAGCACTATTTCAGATCCCATTTTATCCGGCCGGCGTGCGTTTTCGCGTCTTGCGTAGAGCCGGAATGGCCCACAGAATCAATCCGGTTACTGAAAGTATAATCGTCGTCATGCCCAGAATTGTTCCAGATGTTCTTCGCATTGACTCGTTGATAATTTCTCCTGTATGGACATGCTCAATCCAATCTGCCCATCGATAACTTTGGCTCAGAACCTCACCCGTTTGAGCGTCAAGTTGCACCTCTAGGGGGATATGCCCTTTTGCACGAACCTTGTACGTCCCTTTATTAAGCCGGATATCAATCCTGTTAATATCATCTGGCGTTTGAAATTCTGGCAAATTGAGTAACATCACCTTCTCAACTGCCTCAGACAGTGGCATCATTGTTTCTATACTGCCCTCTGTCCCCCTAGCAGTTGATGCTTGCATCCAGTCATAAGCACCTTTATAAGAGAGGAAAATGCCTGTTACTGCTAGCGAAATTAGAAAAATACACAGTGCAACTCCCAAGTACTTATGAATATTAAGGCTCCACTTCATCAGCTTTCTTTTGAATGATGACATACTCATCTCCTGTTCGTTATTCAGAGTGGTCAAATAGCTTTTTATCTATACTTTGCACGCCTACAGCCCCAATAAGAGTCAGTGAGCTAAATGGATGATCTTATTAAGACTATTTTGCATATGGATAAAAGAGCCTAGAGACAATTATCGATAGCTACAGTCGAGTTAGTGCCTATACTCCCTTTCACTAATCAGAATAAATCGCAACTAGAAGAGTAGAGTTAACTTTACTTAAATAGAGGTTAACTTAACTATTTCTTAATTATGTACTTAAATTTATAGTAAAAAAATATACTGTATTACCCAAGACTTGAGGGCTAATATGAAATTCTTAGATGTTTGCTACATGATGATTGATACCATTTCTCTATGATGATGCGCTTTAAAAAGGGGCCCCCAGCCCCTTGTCTCTCAGGGATCGATTAGTTGCAAGATTAAAGAGAAATGGTATGACACGGAGACGCGAAGATTGCTGTGTAGCACGAATAAATGAATTTGATATAACGACCAACCTCACTGGACACAGACAACCTTTGAACCTTGGCAGAATCTCGGAAAGTGACAAGTGACAAAAGAGGGATGGTCAAGAATCGACCTCGAAATTTGGGGACAGAGAGTGCAAACTTTGTACGGGTAAACCGCCAAACGTCATCGCTAGGTTCTCTTGGGTAAAGGTTTCTGCTGTGCTTCCAGATGCCAGAATCGTCTGATTAATTAAAATTGTGCGATCGCAGAATGTGGAAATCGAGGCTAAATCGTGGGTAGAGACCAGAATTGTGTATCCTTCATCGCGCAACTGCATCAGCAAATCAACGATTCGCTTCTCCGTTTTCACATCCACCCCGGTAAATGGTTCGTCCAATAAAATCACTTTACCGTCTTGAGAGAGCGATCGCGCCAAAAATGCCCGTTTCTTTTGTCCTCCTGAGAGTTCCCCAATTTGCCGATTCCGAAACTCTACCATTCCCACCCGCTCTAAACTTTCCATCACCAACCGCCGATCTTTCGCGCTCGGAATTCGCAACATATTCATATAGCCATAGCGTCCCATCATCACCACATCAAAGACGCTGACCGGAAAATTCCAATCCACCTCATCCGACTGGGGAACATACGCCATTAACTGCCGCTTTTGAGCTATTTTCACCGGCATTCCACCCACCCGAATTTGTCCTTGCTTAGGAGGTAAAAAGCCCATAATGGATTTAAATAACGTCGATTTTCCGCCCCCATTGGGCCCCACTAAGGCGGTAATCGTTCCGGGTTCCACTGTACAATTGGCATTATAAATGGCCAGCCGAGCATTACTGTAAGTAACACTCAGATTATTAACAGTTATATTGAGCGGTTCAGTCAAGGATGACATCGTTTTCTCCAGTGGGTAATTATGGAATTTTCAATGGATTGATTGAGGCTTGCTCTCCCACGTGAGAGAGAGGGAAGGCAACTATAACAATCCATTTGTAATCAGTTGCACATCATATTCGAGCAACTCTAAAAATGTGGGTACAGGCCCCTCTGCTGTAGACAAGGAATCAACATAAAGATTGCCGCCAAACGTTGCGCCTGTGGTTTCCGCCACTTGCTTTTGTCCTTTATCATTCACCGTCGTTTCACAAAAAATTGCGGGAATTTGCTTACTTTTGACTCGATCGATCGCCCCTTTAACTTGTTTGGGCGTAAACTGTTGCTCGGAATTAATCGGCCAGATATAAATTTCATTCATCCCGTAATCCCGCGCCAGATAAGAAAAAGCGCCTTCACAGGTAACTAAGTAACGTTGATTTTTGGGGACTTTTTCTATAGCTTCGCGCAGTTTTTGGTCAATGACTTTGAGCTTTTCACTATAAGCTGCTGCATTAGTATTATAGGTTTCGGCGTTGTCTGGATCGAGGGTAACAAACGCTTGGCGGATATTTTCCACGTAAATTAGGGCATTTTGGGGAGACATCCAAGCATGGGGATTGGGTTTGTCGATGTAGGGGCCTTCAGCAATGGGAATGGGTTCAATACCTTCAGTTAAGAGGACAGAGGGCACATTTTCCAGGTTGCCTAAAAATTGCTCAAACCACCGCTCTAGATTCATGCCGTTATATAAAATCAGGTCAGCGTTTTGTGCTTTGATGAGGTCGCTGGGGGTGGGTTCGTAACCGTGAATTTCTGCACCGATGCGGGTAATGGACTCGACTGTTAGCTGATCCCCGGCAACGTTTTGGGCAATATCAGCAAGAACGCTAAAGGTGGTGAGGATTTTCTTTTTATTTTCGGTTTCTCCAATGGTAGAGCTTGGATTTTCAGGAGTTGGCTCTAAGGTTGTATTGCTGTCTATACCTGCACAGCTTGTCAGACCTAGGGTGAGGACTAAACTAGCGATCGCCATTAAGGTGGATGGATAGGAGTAAGGCATGGAGAAATCAGCCCGGTTAATTTCATAATTGTTTCATCTTTCATATTTATATCATAATTGGCTCGGTGTGTATTTAAAAAAATTGTAGGGGCGAAAACTTTTTCGCCCCTACAGGAATCTTGGGATGGCGGTTGAATTAGCCTTTGAGCTGGCGACGCAAGATGCCGCCACCAATACCACCAACAAGAGTCACCCCTACAACCCCAGCGAGAATGTAACGATTGGCGATACGGTTACGGTTGTGGGTATGGTAAGGATGTCCCTCAAGATAGCTGATATTCTCTGATTCAATCCCTTCGCCACTCACGGGAACGATCAGATTATCCCAATGACCGCCTTCTCCAATTTCTACGGACCACTCACCGGGAATGGAGGGATCGGGTTGGAGGACAAATTCACCATTCTCATCTGTTGTGGTTTCGAGCCAAGGTGTGGTGGGGTCGTTGGGAGCGTAAACGACGACAGGGGCACCTTCAAAGGCTTCACCACTGCTAAACATCGATTGGATTTCTAGGCGATCGGACATAGACTGGTAATCTGTTTCTACGGAGTGGGCAAGGGCAACTTTGGGTAAGCTCACGATGCTCAGTAGCACGGCAGATAGGGTAAGGAAGGATTTCATTACGATACTCTCCTGTTGGTTCTGAGGATTTTAGTCAATCTTAAAAGCAAATCACTGGCATTGGGCACATAGATACTGCTTATTGCCCATAGACCAATTCTTCGTAACATGGCTCGGTTAATCAGGAGCTGATCTCCATTAAACATGGGGTAGGGTTGTGGAATGGGAGCGTCTTGAGCGCTGGAGGCGAAAAGCGAGCAAGATGTTTGCACAACTGGCTTTACCTCATTTTTTTCCGATCGCCCCTCTTTCTTTCCATCTTGTGATTAACATCACCCAAAATATTCTGTCAAGTCACAGAAATATTTCTTTACAATTTGTTATATTAGTTTACAACGATGAAAAACAAAGAGGTCAACCTGATGTACACAACGGTTAATCCTGAAGGACAGCTCAATAACTACGCTAACGAGCCTCAAATTTACTATGCAGACTTCCCCAGTCAAGAACAGCAGCAACGCTACATGCTCCAAGGGGCAATTTCTCTCCTCCTCACAACCGCTTTGATCCTCACTGGAATTGCTGTGAGCTAACTCTCTTCTCTCCTCTCTATACAAACGCTAGTCGAGCCGCTTAGTTAACTCCTAGGTGGCTTTTCTTTTTATGAGGCAATCGGTCTTAGGTTAGCAAAGCCGATCGCACTCAGGAAAAATCCCAATTGCACGATGACAATACTGGGGCCGGAGGGCAAGTCAAATAGAGCAGAGAGGACAATTCCGCATAAAGCGGCGATCGCTCCAATAACCGCAGATAAGATCGCATAGGTGGTGAAGTTCTGAGTCATTAAGCGAGCGGAACAGGCAGGAATGACAATAAAAGCGCTCACCAATAACACCCCGATCGCCTTGATCGCGACACCAACAACAAGGGAAAGCAGCACGACGAAGGCGGTACGATGGGTTTCTACCGATACACCACGGGCGATCGCCATCGGTTCATGAAGTGTCAACATCATCTGAGTGCGCAACGTTGAGGCAATAAATCCAATACAAACCAATAATAGGAGTGTGCTAATGATTAGATCGAAGGTTTGTAGAGCTAAAATATCCCCAAAAAGTAAGTGATTGATGCCTCCTTTGTATTCCCCGATCAGACTGAGGGTAATAATGGCAAAGGCTAAGGAGGAGGAATAAACAATATTGAGGACAGCATCTGTCCACAGTTGGGTGCGCTCTAGAAAGGTATTGACCACCAGGGCAAAGATCGCCGCAAAGGGAAGAATGACCCATGAAGGATTCAGACCTAATAATAGCCCTAAACTTAATCCCAAGAGAGTCGAGTGTCCCAGGGCATCACTAAAAAATGAGAGTTGCCGCAAAATCGTAAAACTGCCCAACAGTCCCCCCATTGTTCCCATTAATACGCCTCCCATCAGTGCCCGTTGCATAAAGGCAAATTGGAAGAGTTCTATCGCGCGTGAGATTTCGGTTTCCATTACATTCACAATTAAACAACGTTGTGGGGGTGGGTTCACAAAAAATCTACAAAACACATCAATAACTTTACTCAACCCGCCCTCATCCTCTAAGCCCTACCCATGTTCAATTTTTTAATTAATACAGCGCTTTGCTTGCGTTATGAAACACAAGCTTGAATTCTCTCTCTCCATGTACCACAACCCTATTCCCTATTCCCTTTCCCCAGCGCAAAGCTCTGTATTAGGATCGACAGGAATGATGATAACGAGTAAAGGCAGAACCGTAAGCGGCAATTAGATTTTCCGTACTGAGCGTGTTTTCTGGTGTCCCTTGACAGAGTAAGGTACGGTTTAGACAAAGGACGCGATCGCATTGTTTTTTTACCATATCCAAATCATGGGAAATCTGTAAAATTGCCCAATGATATTCTTGTTTCAGTTCTTCGAGGAGTTGATAAAATTCGGCTTCTCCTCGGATATCTAATCCCGCAGGGGCTTCATCTAAAATCAGTAATTTTCGAGGTCTAGCCAGACAATAAGCGAGTAAGATGCGCTTAGTTTCTCCACCGGAAAGTTGACTAATGGGTTTGTGTTTTAAATGCCAGGCATCCACCCGCGAGAGCGCTTCTCGGACGGCTTTACGGCGTTCTCGATAGCCTGACCAGGGCAACTGAAAACCGAGCCGATCCCAACCTAAGCCGACCAGTTCGGCTACTGTCATGGGCAGACGGCGATCGAAGAGAAAGTTTTGCGGTAAATAGGCGATTTGTTGACGAATTTGCGCCGGCAGTTTACCTTGAGGATTCATCGGTTTTCCTAATAGGGAAATATGACCTGATTTTCGAGGTAAGATGCCTAAAATGGCTTGAATTAGGGTGCTTTTCCCTGCTCCATTGGGTCCGATGAGGGCGGTATCTGTACCCGTAGATAAAGTAAAGGATACGTCATGCACGACCCCTGGTGTGCGATCGCGATCGATGATTAAGCCTTCAACTTCCAATACTATTTCGGTCAAGCTCGATCTCCTGGTTTCTTAAGGTTCTCTAGGCTTTTCCTTGATTAGTAGATTTTTGGACTAGGAGAGCCTGTGTAGAATGATTATCATTTTAGAGTATCGCGGGAGAAAAAACAAGGCGATCGAGAGGATATAGCGTTAGGCAATAGGTAATATCAAATCCTTAGATATGTGCTACAGATGATTGACACTCCGGACACGGAGAAACGGGGACACGGGGATTGATATGTAGCGTGATTTTTAGGATTTGATATAATAGGCAGTTTCACCCTTCTCTTGAGGAGTCCATAGTCAAGAGACGAAATAACAGAAACTGCGTTTTCTGATAGGCATTAAAATTATCATCACTGACTAAAATTAAGCTGGGACTGCCATCGGCAAAATGGGGGCCAAATGTCATCCCTTCGAGGTTATCCAAGGTAATGCCCAACTGAGCTAAATCTAAAACCAATTGTTTACGAATAGGTTTCAACTCTCCTAAATTGCCTTGAAGAGAGGATACATTAGAAATATCGCTGGCCGATCCGGTCACTGCTTGGAATAGTTTGGCTGTAACTACAGAGCCATTAAAAGAGCGCTCTAGGGTGAGAAAATGTCCGGGTTCATCTAAGGCTAAAATTTCTGTTAATCCTTGGGAGAGAATATCTGGTTCAGGTGTATCAAGTTCATAGAAATGTTCAGAAACTAACAGGGGTGGCCCTTCGCTGAGGAGATAATGCATCCACCGTGTTCTAGTCTTCACTAATTCTTTGACTTCTGGATCTCGATCTTGGATTAAGGCGGCTTCTGTAGCAACAAATACGCGTAAAGGTTCACCAGTTGTGGGAACGAGGCCGATGGGGTTGGTGGTTAAGGACTCAAACCCTAGGTTATTTTGTACTCCTTTTTGTTCTTCTTTTCCTGAAGTATCAGGGATATAGCGTTGAGGAATGGGGAGCTGATTGAGCCATTGTCCTGTTTGCCGGTCATATTCAGCGATCGCCGGGGGGATCTGTTGGTTTGCAACCCCTTCACTGGCAATGAGTAGGGTTCGGTTGGGAGTGAGAGCTAACCCTTCTGGATCGAGGCTACCTTCCGCGTATGGCGTACCTTCCGGGGTTTTTAAGGCAGTAACGGTTTCTACATCAATTTCAAAGGGGTCAAGACTCAGATTCAAGGTATAAAAGCGAGCGGGGCCGTGGAAACTGCGGTCATCCGAAAGAGCATAGAGGCGATCGCGTTGGCGATCGTAGGCGATCGCTGATAACCCACCCACGGTGGTTTCCTGAAACTCCTGTTTGGGTAGGGTGACTTCTCCAACCCATTCCAAAGACAAGGGCAAAAAGAGCCGATCTTGGGCGCTCACTTGCGGTAGGCTACAACCCGTCAGCAATCCAAGCAGACAGAAACCGAAGACAAAAAGGGGAACTAAGAAGCGTTTCATTCGGGCAAAACTCATATAGCACTTTGCGCTAGGGAATAGGGAATGGGGAATGGGGAATAGGATTGTGGTATATGGCTTTGGGAATTCAACAGCTTACTCTACAAAAGCACAAAGTGCTGTATCAATTAACCATTATAGCGATCCTTTTTTCTATAGCAGTCAATCAGTTGCTGAGGACGGTTAGGTTATTGTTTATAGTAAAGTGTCCTAACTCTCCCTTCCCCTGCTATAACTCATCTTCTAACCCTGGTCGAGCCATGGGAGCAACCCTTACTTTACTCACATAGCGCAACATCATCGCCCCAGCAACCGCTACAATTAAGCTCATCCAACCGACTCCCTGATTCAAAAGTAAAAAGCCGCCTACAGCGAACATCGCACCAAATAAGAGCAATGTGGCTGCACTGATTTTGAGTAAATCTTGGGGTAAGCTTTGTGCCGGTTTCAAGCCCGTGCGCGATCGCTGCCGTCGCCATCCAGGACCGCCAGGGCGCACTAACCGATAGAATTCATCCAAGGTTTGATCTGATTCTGGTGCCGTTAACAACATGGCAGCTATCCAGCAAATTCCACTAATCCCAGCCGTCACCAGTAATCGCAAGCCAAAATCTTTAATGGTTAATAGAGGTACAACACTGGTGGTTAATCCGATGATAAATCCACCGACCATCGAGGCTAATTCCGCTGCGGCATTAATGCGCCACCAAAACCAGCGTAGAATCAAGACTAATCCGGGCCCTGTACCGATCGCAATCACCAATCGAAATACGGTGGCTACATCTTGGGCATAGAACGCGGCGATCGCCCCTAAAACGGTTACCATAACCGAAGACATACGACCGACTAAGACTAACTCCGACTGGGTAGAGTCAGGACGGAAAAAGCGTAAATATAAATCATTGGTTAAATAGGATGCGCCCCAGTTAATGGAGGTTGAAACCGTACTCATAAACGCTGCCAGCAAGGAAGCCACCACTAATCCCAACATCGCTGGAGGCAAGAAATCGAGCATTAATTTTGGATAGCCCAGCTCCGGATCTTCCAAATTGGGATAAACCACTAGAGCCACCAGAGCAACTAAAATCCAAGGCCAAGTCCGCACCCCATAATGCAGAATATTGAAAAACCAGGCCGCTTTTTCCGCTTCTGCTTCATTTTTTGAGGCTAATAATCGTTGGATAAATTCGCCACCCCCGTCACTACGACGAAACGCCCACCACTGAATCAACAAATACGCTCCAAACGTACTTAAGCTGAGACTGGCGGTTTCCGTATTCAGAGGAAAAAAGGCTAAGATATCCGTATCTGTGCGCTCTTGCACGAGGGGAATTAACTCGTGAATGCCGCCCACATGACTCACTGCGATCGCGGCAACGGCGATCGCCCCAAATAACCCGAGAAAAAACTGGAAAAAATCCGTCGCCACCACCCCCCAAAGTCCAGAAATTCCGGCATAGAATAGGACAAATAAACTCACCCCTACCACACTCCAGAGTTTAAGGTTCTCTGCCGGTTCTATGCCCAAACTTTGCCATAATTCCAGGGCATCAATCACTTTCACCATCGCCAACATCGCGTAGCCAATGCCGATACAATTAATCGGAACTGCAAACAAAAAAGCCTTCACTGCTCGTAGAATGGCTGCCATCGATCCCCCATAGCGAATTTCCGTTAACTGGGCATCCGTAACCACTCCCGATCTGCGCCACATCCGGGCAAAGATATAAATCATCACCACATGAGCCATACCAAAGCTCCACCATTCCCAGTTTCCCGCAACCCCTCGACTGGCAACCACTCCAGCAATGTAGAGGGGAGTATCAATAGAAAAAGTAGTCGCTGCCATACTGGTTCCGGAGAGCCACCAAGGGAGCGATCGCCCCGATACAAAAAACGCCTCCAGTCCCTCCGAGGCTTTTCCTGATAGATATAACCCTAATCCTAACGTTAAGAGCAAATACAACAGAACAATCAACCAATCAATGGCAGCCATACCCTTCCTATAACATCGGCGCTCTTATCTTACGGCTAATTCTGCGCGATCGCCCCTTGAGTTTTGGGCATAATTGCTAGGATCGCTATTTTATCGGCTCATTTAGGGTATCCCTTATGTCTCTAGGGGAGAACTAGGAGGCAATTTGCACCCAACCCAGACTGAAAAATATAGGTAACGATTATTGAACGACTAGGTTATGACGTTTGAAAATACCAATCGTTTGTTCTAATAATTCCTGGGAAGGAGGTTCAGTGTTCTTGAGTTGATAATCATAGCCGAGTTGTTGCCATTTGTATTCTCCCATTTTATGGAAGGGTAAAATTTCAACTTTTTCTACATTCTCAAAAAGAGCCACAAATTCAGCTAGTCCTTTAACATTATTAAAAGCATCTGTCAACCCAGGGACTAACACAAATCTGATCCATGTTGGCTTCTGAATTTCGTTGAGATATCGAGCAAAATCAAGCGTTGGCTCAATAGAAACATGGGTTACTTTTTTGTAAATTTGAGGATCGAAAGATTTGATATCTAATAAGACTAAATCCGTATAGTCTAAAACCGGTTTAGCCATCTCTACATTGATGTACCCGGATGTATCTAAAGCAGTATGAACTCCAATCTGGCGACATCTTTGAAAAATTTCTTTAACAAACTCAGGTTGCATCAAAGGCTCACCTCCAGTCACCGTTACACCGCCACCAGAAAATTGAAAGTAAGACCGATATTTCTCAATTTCTACCATCAATTCATCAACAGATATTGCTTCTCCATCTTCAATACAACGAGAATCAGGATTATGGCAGTATAAACACCGTAAGGGACAACCTTTTGTAAAAATCACAAATCGAATTCCAGGACCATCGACTGTCCCACAAGTCTCTATTGAATGAATAATACCTGTCGATCCCATATAATTAGTGATGATAAAGTTGACCGCTTAAGCTTAATGCATACAATGATCCCCATCCTTATTATTAGCATAGGATGGGGATTGGCGATTGCAGCTTAAGTTTACAGTTGACTGTGGAATGTGCGGTTAATCACATCCAATTGTTGTTCGCGGCTTAGTTTAATGAAATTGACGGCATAACCAGATACTCGAATCGTCAACTGAGGATATTCTTCAGGATGGTTCATTGCATCGACTAAGGTGTCTCGATTGAGAACGTTAACATTGATATGATGCCCCGTGTCGTGGAAATAACCATCTAGCATTCCGACCAAATTATTGACTTTCCCATCGTCAGTTGTCCCTAAGGCTTGAGGCACAATTGAAAAAGTGTATGAAATCCCATCTTGAGCATGTTCATAGGGTAATTTGGCAATGGAAGCCATAGAAGCAATCGCCCCTTTAGTATCTTGTCCATGCATCGGATTGGCTCCAGGAGCAAAGGGTTCTCCTGCCTTTCGTCCATCCGGTGTACTGCCCGTCTTTTTACCATAAACCACGTTGGAGGTAATGGTGAGAATGGATTGGGTAGGTGTTGCCTGACGATAGGTTTTGTTTCTACGGATTTTATCCATGAAGGTCGTTAAAATACCAGAGGTAATCTGGTCAACCCGTTCGTCATTATTGCCAAATTTTGGATAATCCCCAGTCACTTCGTAGTCAATGGCTAACCCTTCTTCATTACGCAGGACTTTCACCGTCCCATATTTAATCGCTGCCAAGGCATCTCCAACTACGGATAAACCCGCCATCCCACAAGCCATTGTCCGATAAACATCGCGATCGTGCAATGCCATTTCTAGGGTTTCGTAGCAGTATTTATCATGCATATAGTGAATGACATTGAGGCTGTTAACATACAGTTTGGCTAACCAGTCCATCAAAAGGTCAAACTTAGCGGTGACTTCTTCGTAGTCTAGATATTCACCGGTAATGGCAGCATAAGGAGGGGCGATTTGCTCGCCTGTTTTTTCATCCTTACCCCCGTTAATGGCATACAGTAATGCTTTGGCGAGGTTAACTCTCGCGCCGAAAAACTGCATTTGTTTGCCAATTTTCATCGCCGAGACACAGCAAGCAATACCATAATCATCGCCAAACTCTGGACGCATCAAGTCATCATTTTCATACTGGATGGAACTGGTATCGATGGAAACCTTGGAACAATATTGTTTGAACGCGATCGGCAATTTTTCCGACCACAAAATTGTTAAATTTGGCTCAGGTGCAGGGCCTAAATTGTAGAGGGTATGCAAGAAACGGAAACTATTTTTAGTGACTAGGGGACGGCTATCAACTCCCATTCCTCCAATAACTTCTGTCACCCAAACCGGATCGGCTGCAAATAATTGGTTATATTCAGGAGTGCGTAAGAAGCGTACCATCCGCAGCTTCATCACAAATTGATCGATTAATTCTTGAACTTGAGCTTCAGAGATTTCTCCTGATTTCAAATCCCGTTCAATGTAAATATCGAGGAAATTGGAAACACGCCCCAAGGACATCGCTGCACCATTTTGCTCTTTAACCGCAGCTAAGTATCCAAAATAAGTCCATTGTATGGCCTGTTGAGCATTGGCGGCTGGATTTCCCAAATCAAAACCATAACTTGCCCCCATGATTTTCAATTTTTTAAGGGCTTTGATTTGTTCAGAGATTTCTTCTCGTAAACGAATCACTTCCTCGTCCATGACATCATATTCTAAGGAAGATAACTGTTGCTGTTTATCTTCGATTAGAAAATCAACACCATAGAGGGCAACACGGCGATAATCTCCAATGATACGTCCCCGTCCATAGGAATCAGGTAAACCGGTGATAATTCCTGAGTGGCGAGCCTTCCGCATTTGGCGGGTATAAGCATCGAAAACACCGTCATTATGGGTTTTACGATATTGAGTAAAAACGTCATGAGTTTCAGGATCTATGGTGTAACCATAGGCTTCTAAAGATTTCTCAACGACTCGAATTCCCCCAAAAGGCATGATGGCTCGTTTGAGGGGTTTATCGGTTTGCAGTCCGACAATTTTTTCTAGGTCTTGATTGATGTAACCTGCACCATAGGCAATAATGCCAGAAGGAATTTTGGTTTCTGCATCCAAAACGCCTTTTTCGCGCTCCTGTTTCATCAATTCTTTAACTTCAGCCCAAAGTTGGTCTGTTGACTGACTTATGTTTTCCAGAAAAGATTCATCTCCCTCATAGGAGGTGTAATTTTTTTGGATAAAGTCTCTGACGTTAACTTCTTGCGCCCATGTTCCTCGTTTAAATCCTTGCCATGCTTGGTCTTGCGATGTTACTTGGCTTTGTAATTTAGATCGAGTTTGTTGAATGTCAATGTTGCTAACCATTTTTTTTGAGTGTTTTTGACTTTTTTTACACTCACCTCCTTCTTCTCTTATTTGTAGCACATTTTTTTATTATGCTCCTAAGGATGTATGAATTTTCATGATTTTTTAATATCTTTTTTCTACATTAAAATTTGTTCATCCCGATCGGTTTATCTTGAAAAAACAAGATAAACTGACGAGCTAGAGATAGGAATTAATGAGTCTCTGGCTAAGTTAGATGGACAGGAATTGGGAGATCGCGACTACGGACAGAAACAACAGACTAAAGCTCGTTTCTAGCTTGGCAACGTTGTAGATGGGAGTGGTACAATACCAATTTTTTTTCCAAAGAATTAAGGCGATTTTGAGTAGGGCAATTCCAAAACTCAGGGCAGAGATCGCCGAGAGCCAGCCCAAAAACCAAAGTTCGGTAATGATAGCAGTTGCAATGAGATGATAGAGAACAGGTGGAATGAGCGATGAGGTTTTGGATTTGCGCAGTTTGACGGTAAAAATAGCACTGCTAAAAAATAGCGTGTTGAGTAGCCATAGACCGATGATAGACGTTGTCCAGGTTCCCGTTGTAGCGATGTAAGCCAATGGAGCAGCCAGACAAACTGCGGCGAAAGTGATGAACTCATTAACATAGGTTTTTTGCTGACGATTTAAAACTGAAAGAGTATCGATCGCCAAGGTAACGATCGCTCCTAGATAAATCCATCGCAATAGGGGCGCTTGTAGATATAAGTAACCGCCAGTTATTAAGGCTATGCCTGCATAAATACTACTCCAAAGCAGAAATCGAGGTTTCCAACTGTGGCGCTGTTTGATTTGTAAGGTAAGGGGATGTTCGGCTTGGAACCCGGCAAAAGCACACACTAGAGCTAGAGTTGTGGAGAGAGTCCAGTGTTGAGAAGCCGCAACTCCCGTCAAAAATGAAATCACCAGCATGACATAGATACCATGATGGGGCGATAGAGTGGGGCGATACCAAAGGCGAGGTAAAGAGGTTACTGATTCTGGAACGACATTGGATTGAGAGGATGCCACAATATTAGAATCTCCTGTGTAAAGCTTGTCTTAGGCTGATAAGGTTAGCAAAAAGGCCAAGTTCGTCTGAGCCTTGAGAGAGTGAGGAGCATGGGCAGGCATGACGACGAAGACTCCGGTTTCCAGTTCAATCTCCTCGCCCTCTAGCGTCAAAGTTCCTTTTCCTTCCAATACGCTGATGGTGGCATTGCGAACAGCAGTATGTTCGGAAATTCCCGTATTTGTTGCTAGACAAAACAGGGTGTATTTACAGCAATCATCTTGGAGTACAACTTTGCTTAATATCCCTGCTTCGGGGTATTCAATAACATCAGGTAATTTTAGGTATGAGGAGGCAATGTTGAGTAGAGTGGTTGTCATGGGTTTTCCTCTAGGGGCGTTGAGCGCACAAAACGATGTATCCTAAATCATCTTTATATTCTTGGAAGACTTGCCGCATCTGCAAGATTCGCGATCGCAGTTGGGGATCGATCGACATATTCCAGGTAATTTTCATCGTGCCGAGCCAGCCTTCATCATGGAGCATTTGTTTGGGATTGAGCAAACCCATGGCACCAGTTTGATGAAACTGCACTTGTAGTCCTGCACTTTCACAGGCTTGAACCCACTCAATTTGGGTGAGTGGGTTGGCATTGACGCGAATCGCGGAAGATAATGCCTGACGAATTTCGCTGTTTTGACTGCATACGAGCAGTTCGTGGGATAGAAAGCGTCCACCAGGACGTAGGCGATTTCGCACTCCTCTGAGAATTTTGGCTTTAGCCGATGGAGATTGCATAGTCAAAATGGCTTCGGCTAGCACAAAATCAAATTCACCTGGAACCCGATCTAAGTTGAAAATATCGCCTTCTATGACGCTCACTCGATCCTTAGCTCCAGCAGCAACAATGTTAGCTTGGGCTGTTGCCACACTGTCAGTATTTCTTTCAATCCCGATGACCTTAACTGGGTGCTTTTTAGCTAAGGCGATCGCGCTATGCCCAAAACTAGCGGCTAACTCCAGTACGCTATCGCCTGGCTGAAAATTAGCCGCTGCCAACAACCTATCCGTTGCAGCTCGTCCACCAGGACGTAGAAGCTTTTTTCCTGCCTTTGCTAACACCTGATGTCCAGGAGCTGTTTTTAAGTTCAGTACTTTTTGCGACATAATTTAGGGGTGGGGTGAATTTAATGCAAATTTTTATCAATAGATTACAATCTAATTGTAGTACAAAAGCTTGAGGTATCGGGTTTAGCTTTATATTTTTTTAATCAATCTCTGCTTCACCCTGGGCTGAGTTAGGGACGTTTGTCCCATTTTCCCTGTAATCCATACAGAGATTGCCTTTCGACTCTTCTTCACTGGGATGAATTCTAGTTTCTAACACGGATTCGTCCGTCTGCCAGATCTATGGATTAGCAATAACCTTGAATGATCTATAAAGTTTAATGAGAATATTTATGAATAGATAGATCGCCCAGGAAAAGTGTAGAACCAAGTTTCCTTGCATCAAATCCCAAAACGCTGTATTATTGATTGATTCGACTGAGAAAGGATTTCAGGCGATCGCTCTTTGGTTGGGTAAATAACACTTGAGGATCGCCAGATTCTTCGATAATGCCTTGGTGGAAGAACAAAACTTTATTAGAAACTTCCCGCGCAAACTGCATTTCATGGGTCACCACAACCATAGTCATTCCCTCTTGAGCCAATTGCTTCATGACGCTGAGAACTTCCCCAACCAACTCTGGATCGAGGGCACTAGTGGGTTCGTCAAACAGGAGAATACTAGGGTTCATGCACAAGCTACGGGCGATCGCCACCCGTTGTTTTTGTCCCCCTGAAAGTTGTTCTGGATAAAACTGAGCTTTATTGCCTAAACCCACCTTTTCTAAGTAATGGATTGCTCGCTCTCGACCTTCTGATTCCGACTGTTTTAAAACCTTCAGAGGGGCAAGCATCAAGTTTTGTAAAACCGTTAAATGGGGAAACAGATTGAAGTGCTGAAAGACCATCCCCACTCGACTTCGGAGTTGACGCAGCGTCGCTTGACTGACTTGCGCATGGGACAGATCGATCCCCATCACCTCTAAGCGTCCTTTATTAATAGACTCTAGACGATTTAAGCACCGTAAAAAGGTTGTCTTGCCACATCCAGAAGGGCCAATTACCGAAACCACATCCCCTTCAGATAAAGTGGTCGTTACCCCTTTTAGCACTTCAAGGTCGTCAAAACTTTTATGCAAGTCTTCACATGCCATTACGGGAGTTGCTGAATTAACCATCGTTTTTGAACCATCTTTAGGGGGATTGAGTTTAGAGTATCTAAACTCAATCCCCCTAAAGTGTATCCAGCATTACTTTTATTCACCAAGCAACCGTTGATACTAATCAACACTCTGATGTGGTTTTATGGAGAAAAGAGGCCTGACAATGATGGGGAGTAAGTGGTTGAAGCGCAAAATTCAAGTTTTTCTGGCGATCGCCAGTTGTCTGCTCGTGGTCATCTTCACCAGTTTATCAACTTTCGCCCAATCCTCTGCACCAACCCTCCAGGTGGCGACAGAACCCACCTTTCCCCCCTTTGAAATGCAAGACCAAGCAACCGGAGAGTTAAGTGGATTTGATATTGATTTAATGACAGCCATTGGCGAAGCGGCTGAACTGAATATCGAATTTGTCAGTTTACCCTTTGATGGCATTATTCCCGCTCTCCAGTCGAAAACTATGGATGCGGCGATTAGTGGCATCACGATCACCGCAGAACGAGCGCAAACTGTATCCTTTTCTCGTCCTTATTTTAAGGCAGGTTTAGCCATAGCGGTGCAAGAGGATAATACCAGCATTAAAAATTTTTCTGATTTAGAAGGCAAACAAATAGCCGTTCAAATTGGTAGCACTGGGGCCCAGGAAGCCAGTACCATCGAAGGGGCAAATATCAGTTCTTTTGACTCGGCCTCTTTAGCTCTACAAGAACTGATTAATGGCAAAGTGGATGCTGTAGTTAATGATGGGCCGGTGACTTTATACGCCATAAGACAAGCTGGATTACAAGGCGTGAAAGTCGTGGGTGAATTAGTCACAGAAGAATATTATGGCATTGCTATGCCTAAAGATTCTCCCTACTTAAATGACATTAATAATGCTCTGGAGTTACTGATTCAGGATGGTCGTTATCGCGCCATTTATCAAACTTGGTTTGCAGGGGAACCCCCGGAATTACCCCTCGTTCCCCCTGCCTTAGAAACCCAAGAAGTGATTGTTTTTGATTGGGGAAAACTGTTTGCTAATTTAATTCAAGGCTCGACGATTACCTTATTACTCACTGCTCTGGCTTTCGCTTTTGGGTTAATCGGAGGTACGCTAGTGGCGATCGCCCTAATTTCCCCCTACAAACCCTTGCGCCTACTCTGCCGCATTTATGTAGACTTTTTCCGGGGTACTCCCATGCTCGTCCAACTGTTTATGATCTACTTCGGTTTCCCCGGTTTATTCAAAGAATTAGGGTTAGAGTTTAGCTTCGATCGCTTTCCCGCAGCCGTCTTAGCCTTAAGCTTAAATAGTGCCGCCTACTTAGCCGAAATTATGCGCGGGGGCATTGAATCCATTGATAAAGGTCAATGGGAAGCCTCTCAATCCCTAGGCATGAGTCCCCTACAAACCATGCAAGACGTGATTTTTCCCCAAGCCTTACGTCGCATGTTACCCCCTCTAGGTAACGAATTTATTACCTTAGTCAAAGATACCAGTTTAGTCGCTGTTATTGGATTTGAGGAACTATTCCGCCAAGGTCAATTAATGGTAGCCATCACCTATCGATCCTTTGAAGTTTACTTAGCCGTAGCTTTAATGTATCTCGTGCTAACCACCCTATCTTCCTTTGGGTTTAAATGGCTAGAAGTGAGAATGAATCCCCTACAGCGCCAGAAACCCGCTCTTAAAACGTGAAGACTTTTATCACTTGATAGATCAGAATAGGGATGCACTTGCGGTAAAATCCCAAAGATGGTGTAGGTTTCCTCGGTGCAGAAAAAAATAAACCCATGGCCCAGACCCTAAGCAAAGAAATTGTCTTGATTGGAGGAGGACACGCCCATGCGATCGCCCTTCGCCAATTTGCCCTCAATCCCCTTCCTGGGGTCCGTCTCACCCTGATCGTTGATACCCTGCACACCCCCTATTCTGGGATGCTACCGGGCCATATTGCTGGATTCTACAGCTTTGACCAAACCCATATCGATCTACATCATCTCTGTCAATTTGCCCGGGCCCAACTCTATCAAGATCGTGCCATTGGTCTCGATCTCAAACGCAATCAAGTTCTCTGCGCTCACCGTCCCCCTGTCCGCTTTGACCTGCTCTCCATTGATATTGGGAGTACCCCTAACCAGATTCAGGTTCCTGGAGCTAATCACTACGCCATTCCCGCTAAACCGGTTTCCCAGTTCCTCAACCATTGGCGAGAGACCATAGAAAGCTTTGCTCGCCATCCTACCCACCCTTTAAAACTAGCCATTGTGGGTGGAGGTGCAGGGGGCGTTGAGTTAGCACTCACGATGCAACAGGGACTATTTGTCTGCCGTCAAGCTACGGGAGGAATGCGGAATATTGATGCCTCTTTTGTCATGTATACGGCTTCGTTTCCCGAAATTCATCTGTTCCATCAAGGGCAAGAAATTATGTCCTCCCATAACCGAGTGGTGCGCAAACGCATCGCCCAGTTAATGGGTCGTCGGGATATTCAACTGCATTTGGGGGAACGGGTAACCCAAGTTTCCGAGCAGGGTCTTCAGTGTCAGTCTGGATTTACTCTAGAGTGCGATCGCGTGTTTTGGGTGACTCAAGCTTCAGCTCCTCCCTGGTTAAAGGCCGCTGGTTTAGCAACGGATACCGATGGTTTTATTTTAGTTAAGGATTCTCTACAGTCCATTTCCCATCCCCAAGTATTTGCTGCTGGTGATATTGCCACCATGGTGAACTATACGCGGCCCAAGGCAGGGGTGTTTGCAGTGCGTCAAGGTCAGCCGTTATATGAGAATTTGAAACAAGCTGTTTTAGGGAAAGCACCGAAACCCTATCGCCCGCAAAAGCAAATTTTAGGACTCATTGGTACGGGAGATGGAAAGGCGATCGCCTCTTGGGGTAAATGGGGATTGGGCCCTAACCCTTTACTGTGGCGCTGGAAGGACTGGATCGATCGCCGATTTATGGCTCAATTCGAGGACTTTGGGCGATCGCCTACTCATCCCTCCTTGGCCCCAATTCCCATTCCCCCAGAGCGCCTATCCTCAGTGCTGAAGCGGGTAATTACCGACAATCCCAAATTAGAGTCCTTAATCGAGATCGAAAACCCTGGGGACAATTTGGCCTTATCCTCCGTGACCCCGGGTCTCCTAATTAAAAGTATGGATTTACTCACAGATAGCCTGCGAGATCCGTATTTATTCGGCATATTGGCGACTCACCATTGCTTAAATCCCATCTTGGCCAAGGGAGCAAATCCCCACAGTGTTTTAGGTTGGATAGAATTACCCAATAGTCTTCCTACGCAACAGGAAGAAACCCTCTATCAACTGCTCTCAGGTGTTCTGCAAGCGCTAACGATCAGTCAAACTCAGTTAGTGGGATGTCGCGCTTCCCTGGGGCCGTGCTTATCCCTGGGATTTTCTACTCAAGGGTATGTCGATCCCGAACCGGTCTTGTATCCGCCCAAGTTACAACCCGGACAAGTGTTGATTTTGACGAAACCCTTGGGTGTTGGCGCTCTGATGACAGCTCAAGAGCAGTATAAAAGTAAGGGACGATGGTTAGAAGGGGCGATCGCCTCAATGATTCAATCCAATTATCCAGCATCCCTAACCTTTCTGGAAACTGGCGCTACTGCTTGCACAGCAGTAGGCAATTTGGGTTTATTGTCACATCTGACGACCCTGATCAACCATACATCGGTGAGTATTAGCTTAAATTTGGATACTCTACCCGTTTTAGAAGGGACTTTAGAGAGTTTGCGCCACGTGCGATCGAGTCCACTCCATCAGGAAAATACTTCCAGTACTTCGACAACGCTTAGTGAACCTATTTCCTATCTGCAAAATGCGTCTAGCTTTGATTCCCATCCTGTCTATCCCCTCTTATTCGATCCTCAATGGTCTGGGGGATTAGTGGCTGGGATTCCCCATCCTCAAGCAGAAGAATGCTTGAAACTCCTGCAAAATTTAGGCTATACCCAAAGTGCCATCATTGGTGAAGTGCATCTCCCTGCGGGCGATCTTCCCCCGATCGAGTTAACCGTTAATGAGGAATAATATAGGGATTTTGGCGATCGCCTAAAGCGCCGTCTCGAATAGGAGGGGAGACACTTACCATATAGTTCAGAATACATCCTGCCACATACTCAGCTAATTTGACGGGTTTGGCAAAACTAAGTGTCAAATTTGCACGGCCTAGACTTTCATCTCTTTTTCCTGCACTAGAGAAATCTTGGCAAGGAGGCCCTCCAATAATCATGTCCGGCTGAAAATATCTCACTATCTTGTAAGCATCTAGATCGGCTAGATCTTGTTCAAAAATAGGATGATCAAAGTTTTCTTGATAGGTTTGTATTGCTTTTCTCCAGATGTCAAAACCGGCCACTAGATTAAATCCAGCATTTTGAAATCCTAATGACATTCCTCCACATCCAGCAAATAAGTCTACTGTTTTCATTGCCATATTGATACTCTTTAACTAAATAAATAGGTTAGGAGAGTTATAAATTATAGCATCCAGTCTTCTTTCTGGACTTAATAAGTTTTGACCCCCACCTAAAATAATATTTGTAATTTCCTGCTTGTGAATTATCGGTTTTGTTAAAGCCTCTGATGTCATATAAACATGTGTAAATCTTCCACTGACGGCAAAAGCTTTATCATTTTTTGTATTATAAGATAGAGAATCGATGATTTTTCGATAATCAAAAATCCCCTTGGCGATCGCTTCATCAAGCATTTTGAATAGCCAAATCACAGTCCGAGCTTGCCGGGTAATTGATCGGACTCGACCGAAATTCTGAATTTCTGTTTTGACAGCATCTATAAATAATCGACTGAAGGCCAAATTACTCCATATAAAAACATCCATACAGTGTTCTGATAGTTTTGGTGACTTTCCTTGAGTTTTCCATATAGGTTGCATTAAAAAAGGAGTTTGATCGGCTGCAATCAGAGTTACGAGGCTATCAATAGAGTCAATCATCAATGGAATATAGGGAATAATAGTTTCAGGTTCTGTCCAATCAAGAATTTTAGAGAAACGATCGTTAATTAATTGTGGCCGTGACCAAGGTTGGTTTTTGAGAATGTGAGCAAAACTACACGCTAAATAAACAATAGTGTCTGGTCTAATCACCAGCTCAGAACCATACTCATCTTCGTTTAAATCACAAGTGGAATTATCAGGTAAAGCAGTTAACTTAATTTCCAGGGCTTGCAAACAATTACCTGTATCTCGTGCTTGGGTCACTAAATCTACTCCTGGAAGCGTACCCAATACATACTGCTGATAAGGAGTAAATTGGGTTTCAAAGGCATAAAATAGATTGTTTGAGAGGGGCACTAGACCGTAAGCTTGGGCCGTATTAATTGTGGAATGCTCAACGGTTAAACTGGAATTAAGTTTTAGATAAATACTCTCTAAATTACGACTATGCAAATAGGCACAAAGGGAGGCAGGAAAAGACGAATTAAAGCAATTTTTACCCCAAGCTTCTTTGCGGGTAAAATCTCGATTGGAATATTGAAGACCAAATAGACTGGGTTTGGGAATATTGGGATTCATGGAAGAGACATTCTTGCCCTCTTGAGCTTAATCTGAAGATTCGGCATCTGATTTCCACAGAGGTTCGCGCAGATTATCTTCTAAATCTCGCAATTTTTCATACAGTTCCCGTTGTTCTGGGGTTAATTGGGTAGGAAACTGAATCTCAATTTCCACCACTTGATCGCCTCGTCTTCCCCGGTTATCGGGATATCCCTTATTGGCTAACCGTAATTTTTGACCGCTTTTTACCCCAGGGGGTAAATTCATTTTCACTAACCCATCCAGGGTAAGGACTTCTACTTGTCCGGCTAAAACGGCTTCTACAGGAGTAATGGGGAGTTTACAATAAATTTCATTCCCTGCAATTTGTAGGAAAGAATGGGGGGCTACGGTGATTTTTAGGTATAAATCACCGCCATTCATACCCAACTTCCGCAGACGCATTTTTTCCCCACTCACCATACCGGGGGGCATATCGACTTCTAAAGAGCGACCATCTTCTAAACGGATACGCTCTTTTCCACCTCGATAGGCTTTTTCTAGGGGTAAGGTTAACAACGCTTCGATATCCCGTTTCATGGGTCGGGATTCGCTAGTGACGGTGTTGTAAACCTTTGAGCGGCCGGGGGTGTAGGCTTCGGCATTCCGTTCGACTGGACGCGATCTCTCTCCAGTCGGTTGTCCCTGATTCACTTCCCGACGACGGTTGAGCAAGCTATCGAGAAAACTATCGAACGTAGGAAACTGGCTAAAATACTCAATTTCTGCGGAAGAAAACTTGGAGCCACTATTGCGTTTACGGCTATTTTGCCGCGCTCTTAAAAAGAAGCTCAGTTGGTCATATTCCGTCCGTTTACCGGGATCGGAGAGGACTTCATAGGCTTCTAAAATATCCTTAAATCGTTCCTCAGCTTCTTTATCACCGGGGTTGAGATCGGGATGATATTGACGAGCTAAACGGCGATAAACCCGCTTAATCTCGTCAGTGGGGGTATCAGGACTAACTCCCAGAATCTCATAATAGTTCCGAAAGTTTTGCATGGTTTTGTTCACTTAGGGTTCTGGGAGAATAGGGAATAGGGAATGGGGAATAGGGAAAACCGCCGCTTACAGCCATTCGTCATCATCTCCCCAATCTTCATCATCATAGGAGTTATATTGATTATACCTTGGACGGCTTGGGGGTTCTGAAGGACGGCGAGAGTCCCGGATGGGCGGTCGATTGGGTTCCCTTGATCGGGGGGGCGGATAGTCCCGTGTTGGGGGATAATCTCGGCCTGGCGGTTGATAATCCGGTGGGGGTGGATAATCCCGTGCTGAAGAATAGTCTCGATCTCGTGGGGAGTTGCGTGGGGGTGGATAATCCCGTGCTGGAGGATAGTCTCGCCCAGGTGGGGAGTTGCGTGGGGGTGGATAATCCTGTGCGGGCGGGTAATTCCTCGCTGGGGGATAGTTCCGCTCTGGGGGGGTATATTCCCGCCTGGTTTGATAGGTTGGACTATCATAATCGTAACTTTCGCGGCGATCGAATTCATCTTCATCATCCCCTAAGAATGTGCGCCGCAGGGTTCCTAAAAATCCATCGTCTTCCTCTTCACTCATCCGCAAGCGCACTTCCCGATTGAGATCGTAGAGAATATCTTGTAAATCGGCTCCTGCTTGATCGATTCCTCGGTCATCGCCTCGGCGCAAATATTCCCGCAGTTCCTGGATAATTGGATCGAGATCGCGGCGGTATTGGTTGGCAAACTGCATTCCAAAATCTAGGGTGGCTTCCCGCAGTTGGCGCTCGGCTTGGGTAATTAAGGCTTCGGCGCGGTTGAGTTTTTCTACCCGTTCCCGGCGCTCCCGGTCAACCTGGGCATAGCGTTCGGCATCCTGGATCATTTGGTTGATTTCATCGGAGGAGAGGGTGGAGGCTCCTTGAATGGTAATGCCTTGTTCCCGGCCGGTGGTTCGGTCTAGGGCAGATACTTGGAGAATACCGTTGGCATCGATGTCGAGGGAGACTTGAATTTGGGGGATGCCCCTAGGCGCTGGGGGAATGCCGGAAAGTCGGAATCGACCGAGGGATTTGTTGTCCCTGGCCATTTCTCGCTCCCCTTGTAGGATATGGACTTCGACAAAGGTTTGGTTGTCTTGGGAGGTGGAGAAAATGTCCGATCGCCGCACGGGAATGGTCGTGTTGCGAGGAATGAGTTTTTTCATCACCCCACTGGCGGTTTCAATCCCGAGGGAGAGGGGGGTGACATCGAGCAACAGCACATCTTTGACAATGCCAGAGAGAATACCGGCTTGAACTGCTGCTCCAACGGCTACCACTTCATCCGGGTTAACGTTTTGGTTGGGTTCTTTGTCGATGAAACTGCGAACGAGTTGTTGAACGATGGGAATGCGGGTGGAACCGCCGACGAGAACGACTTCATCGATTTGGACGGGGCTAAGATTGGCATCGTAGAGGGCGCGTTTGATGGGCCGACGGAGACGGGAAAGGAGGTCGCCACAGAGGTCTTCAAATTGCGATCGCGTCAGCCGAGTTTCTAGATGCTTGGGTCCGTCTTCGGTAGCGGTAATGAACGGTAAGTTAATCTCGGTTACTGTGACTCCAGACAGTTCAATTTTCGCTTTTTCCGCTGCTTCCATCAGCCGTTGCAGCGCTTGGCGATCTCGCCGTAAATCGACCCCTTCCGTTTCTAAAAACTGTTCGGCCAACCAATCGACAATTTTTTGGTCAAAGTCATTGCCCCCTAGCTGGGTATCCCCACTGGTAGCCCGAACTTCAAACACTCCATCGCCAACTTCTAGGATCGAAACATCAAAGGTTCCTCCCCCTAGGTCAAATACCAAAATGGTTTGCGCCGTTCCCCGCTCTAGCCCATAAGCGAGGGAAGCAGCCGTGGGTTCATTGAGAATTCGTTTAACTTCTAAGCCGGCAATTTTGCCCGCATCTTTGGTCGCTTGCCGTTGGGCATCATTAAAGTATGCAGGAACCGTAATCACTGCACCGGTAACCGGTTCCCCTAAATAACGACTGGCATCTTCAGCCAATTTCCGCAAGATCGTGGCTGAAATTTCTTCCGGGGCAAAGTCTTTTTTCAGCCGAGGACATTTCACTTTGATATTGTCCACTTCATCGCGCCGGATAGTGTAAGGGACTCGTTTGGAGTCAGTGTTGAGTTCTCCATATCTGCGTCCCATATACCGTTTTACGGAGTAAAAGGTGTTTTGCGGGTTCAGGACGGCTTGGCGACGGGCCATTTGGCCAACAACGAGTTCGCCATCTTTACTGAAGCCAACCACTGAAGGTGTAGTCCGCATCCCTTCTGCATTGGCGATCGCCATTGGTTTACCGCCTTCCATAATGGCAACCACTGAGTTTGTTGTCCCCAAGTCAATGCCGACTACTCTACCCATGGATTCTGTCTCTTCCTCGTCTATCTTTACGGAAATTATGACTTTCTTCGATCAGTTTATTGTATCGCGCTTCTGGAAGTGCAAGTAGCAAGGAATAGGGAATAGGGAATAGGGAACAGGAAAAACCCCATCTCCCTATCTCCCTATTCCCAACTCCCTGCTGCAAAACTGTCAATACCTGGGCTAAATCTCCTGCAAGCGGCTGATGAGCGGGACATTTTGATAGAGTGCTGTAGCCGCAATCATGCGATCCCGAAGATCGGGGACTTGAGTGCGATCGATGCTTTGCATGGTTTGAGCAATGTGGCGATCAAAAGGAACTTCTATCAATACAGAATTGGGGCGATCGACTTCTGCAAGTAATTAATTCAGCGTCAATGATGAAATTCTGCCTTTTTCGCTTAAATAAATAATTTCAGCTAAGGTAATGGATGAAAAGCTTACTTGATGACCATCAGTCGCAGCTTGTTCTAGCGTACTTTGTCAATCAAGGAAAGCTGTTTTGCTAAGTTGAAGACTTGTTCTAAGGTCATCGGGGTGAGATCTAGGAGAGATGATTAAGGATTGTAACTTATGATTGGCTTCTGGCAGCGGTTAGAAACCGGGTTTCTTCCCAATAGATGAACCCTGGGATGGAGAGCAGCCAGAAACCGGGTTTCTCCTGGGAAGCGCGTATCGGCAGCCAAATTTTAATAAAAATTTAAACTCAATGCTACCAAATGCTACTGACATTTGTCCTGCTTCAGCAGTATATTCAGGGCGTGCATTTTGGTGATACAAGGGGCGGGTTATACCCAAATTTTGGAAACCCACAAATCAATCACCTAAACCCGCCCCCACCCCACCAACAAACCACCGGAAATGATGATATCGACATCGTGTTGGGCGGGTTTACGAATGTTATTGGTGGGATTCCAAAATGGTTGAAAAACCCGCCCCTTGTATCTTAAGAGAGTCGGCGATCGAATTACCCGATTAAATAGGCAATGGTTACGCCTGTGCCGCCATTTTTTTGATCGGCTAACTCAAAGCGCTCTACTTGCGGATGGCTCCTCAGAAATTCATGGACTCCTTCTCTTAATTTACCGGTGCCTTTGCCGTGAATAATCCAGACATTGGTGCAATTGGCATTGTAGGCTTTGGTAATCCCTTGGTCGAGTTCAGCTTCGGCGGTGACGACACGCAAGCCTCGGATATCTAGGGTATTGCGAGAGGTTTGGATGACTGGGGCAGTGGGTTTGGGAGGGGGTGTTTTCTCTTTTTCCGTAACTGTTTTTTTGCTCAGTTCCTTAGTGGAAACTTCGGCTTTTTTGCCGTCTAAGGATGCGATTTCTGCGAGTCTTACAGTCATTTTCATTAATCCAAAGCGCACGGTTAATTCTTGCCCGTCTTCGTCGATTTGTAGCACTTCTCCGGTTTGTCCTAAACTGGGGATGCGTACCCGTTCGCCAACTTTGGGTTTATAACCGGGTTTGGGTTTGGGGGGATTGATTTTGGAGGGGAGATATTGCTCGGCAATGCGATCGAGTTCCTGGGTGGTTTTGCGGGTATCTTGGGCGTTTGTAGTGCCTTGTTGTAGGCGTTTGATGGCTGTGGCGACTTCTTTTTTGGCTTGAGAAATTGCCTTTTGGATTTCGATTTCCTGTTGTTGGCGTAACTGCTGTTCCCGCTCTTTGAGTTGCTGGGCTTTGAGTGCGACTTCTTGGTGCAATCGTTCGGTTTCTGAAAGGAGGCTGGAGGTTTCTTGGACTTGGGTTTCCTGACGACGACGCTCGGCTTCCAAACCGGCGATCGCCCGATCCACGTCTTCGGAACCGGTTCCTACCCACTGTTGCGCGTCTTCGATCACCTCTGGATTTAACCCCAAACGGCGAGCAATGGCAAGGGCATTCGATCGCCCCGGAATACCCCACAGCAGGCGATAGGTGGGTTGCAAAGATACCTCGTCAAACTCCACCGAGGCATTCTCAAACCGCTCATCTTCATACTTGAGGGCTTTGAGTTCGCCGAAGTGGGTGGTGGCAATGGTAAGCTGGGCGTTCGTGGCGAGATGTTTTAGGAGGGCGATCGCCAATCCGGTTCCCTCGGAGGGATCGGTTCCTGCACCCACTTCATCCAATAACACCAATGTAGGGGCGAAAGATTTTTCGCCCTTACAACCGGCAACACTGTCCAAAATCTGACAAATACGGCGAATATGTCCCGAAAACGTTGATAAACTTTGTTCTAAGGACTGTTCATCGCCAATATCGGCTAAAACCTGGCTAAACCAAGGCACTTCCACCGGTTCTCGCGCTGGCACAAATAAACCGACTTTCGCCATCAGTGCTGCCAGTGCCAAGGTTTTCAAAGTAACGGTTTTTCCGCCCGTATTTGGCCCCGTAATTGCCACGACTCGGATCGGTGTTTCAATACACGCGGTTACCGGAACCACTTCTTGCCCCTGTTCGTGGCGTTGTTGCCACACCAGTAAGGGATGACGCAGTTGCCGCAGAACAATCATTTCTGTGGATTCCGTAAATCGAGGGGGGTTCGCTTCTAACCAATAACTGTATCTGGCTTTGGCAGTGGCTAAATCGAGAATTGTGGCAATCTCCACTAAATGTTCTAAATCATCGTAAACCTCCGCCACTTTTTCCGTGAGAGCGCGACAAATGGCTTCTTCTTCCTTACTTTCCTCTTTGTGCAACTGTCGCAAGTCATTACCGAGGGAAACGATCGCATGGGGTTCAATGTACAAGGTTGCCCCACTCGTAGACGAGTCATGAACGATACCGGGGATGGTTTCCTTGTGGTTGGCTTTCACCGGCAACACGTAGCGATCGCCCCGTTGGGTAACTAAATTCTCCTGAATAGCGTGAGATTTGCGTTGCAGGAGGTTTTGCAGTGTTTGGGTAATGCGATCGCGTTGGTTTTTGAGTTGACGGCGTATATTACCAAGTTTCACGCTGGCGCGATCGGCTACTCTCCCCTGTTCGTCAATACAGTGATTGATCTCCTGTTCTAATTCCGGATAAGTCCGGATTGTGCTAATCAACTCCAACAAAATCGGCACATTTTCTTGTTCTTCAATAAACCGGCGCAGTCGCCGCATCCCCGCCAATGTACTCGCCACATCCAGCAGTTCATCCCCAGACAGCACCCCTTTAAGCGTTGCTCGTTTGACAATCTTGCGAATATCCCGAATCCCCCCAAACGGCAGCTCTGTAGTGAGGGTTTGCTCTAGGGTATGGACTTCCTGGGTTTGCGCCAACAGGGTTAAACTTTCCGCTTGAGTTTGGGGAATAGGCAAGGTTTGGGCGGCGATCGCCCCCATTTTCGTTGCGGCAAACGTAGACAAATGCTCGCACAACCGCGACCATTCTAACAGCTCTAGGGTTTCGTCTTGGATCACTCGTGTTCTATACTTCAACGCGATACTACATTATTGTAGCGACTTTTGAAGCAATGGGACGGGCGATCGGTCTGGTAGTGAGATAGGATCTGGTTCCTAAACAATATAATTTCATACCATAGATAGGATGAGTTGGTAGATCAACCAGACTAACTACTAGTAATAAACTATCCAATCAGCACAAGTTTAAAACCTAACGTCCTTTCTTCGCTTGAGATAGTACAGAGCCGGCTAAACTTTTAGTCGTTTCATTGTATTTCTTACTCTGAAGGGCTTTAGCTGCAATATTTTCCATTTGAGAACCTGTCTGTTTTCTCCGATCTCTTTGTGACAAAGCTGATGCAGCTAATTTCTTTTGGATCTCAGATGATTTTTCAGAGCTGAGTATTTTTGCTGCTTGATAGGCAATTTGAGGTGAAGATTTTTTCTTGTTCATTTTAGAGATTAAATGCTACTGATTGAGTATAGCTCACTAATAATTAATTGTGCCAATTTCACTTAAAGGGAATATACTCAACTCCGTTTATCCATTCATCAGGCTCTGATGCTTGAGCTATCAACTCTAAATCTTGGACAAACTGACCAATTGTTCCCCCAAGCTGATGACCAAAAATTAATCCTGAAAAATGTTTCCCTTCTGCTTGCCAACTTTCAGCTAAAACTCTAAAGCGAATATCTTGAGTAAAAAGAACGCGCTTTAGTTCTGTAACCCTTGCTAACAGGCGATCGTCAGGAAGTTCTTGAGTTCCATCCTCAAATGCTGTCAGCACATCTATACCACGACGACGTAACCGATCGGTAATGGACTGAGGAACATGAACATCCATGTATAAACGAATAGCCACTTACAATACCCCTTTAGCCTTCATCCGAGTATAGAAAGGTGACTGGGGTGCTTGCGCTCTATCTGCTTGGACTTGTTGCCATTCTTGGGCAATGGCTCGATCAATTTCTTCTTGATGGTCAAAATAGTATGCCATGGCAGCATGAGCTTCTGCTGGATTTAAATAAGGGTGCTGGCGACAAATTTCTTCGACTGACCAACCATAAGTTAAGTAATCCATGACAATTTGTGCCACTCTAATGCGAGGCAACCGTTGCAGTCGTGCCGCCTCACCTTCTTTTTTTTCGATGTGTGGATAACTTACGGTTAACATAGGGTTCACTTTTTACTTAATAGCCAGCGTTACCAGAATTCTAGCCTCCTTGGGGGAGGCGATGCGATGCGATCAAACTGAAGGCTTATTTTATCAGAAAAATGTGTTGAAAACCCCGTCCTTTTAG
>DDLS01000020.1 GCA_002340255.1 Cyanobacteria bacterium UBA2566 | reverse complement strand
TACCGCGCGAAGCGCTGTAATCTTGTTGCCGATACGGGATTCTCGGAAGGGGCTGGAGATCGCCCCTTCCTTGTCATGGTAGGCATAATTTAACACCTGTAGGGTCGAACGGCCGTTCAACCCTACAACCCGGTCTCATTATTATTAGAAATGACTGGGGATTTAGGGGGATCGAGATGTACCGCTTCAGCAAAAAAAAGTGCTGTAACCCTGACTACTAAGGAATGGGAGGAGTAAATACTTCAGCTCCCACTTGCATTTGAGCCGCGGACATGGAGACAAAATTACTACTGTTTAAGCCTCCAGTATAATCCACCAAAACGCCTAAACTTTGTCCGGTTGCTGCAATGCGGATTAAGGTATCGTTAGCCGAGCTACCGGCTAAATTACCACTGATGTCAAACTCCAGGGCAGAGAAAGTTAAACCATCTGTCAGACCAATCAGATCTTGCGTAGCATTCCAATCGAGAATTTGATCGATTAAACTTGTATTATCACTAGCTTCATCAGTACGGAAAACAAAGGTGTCTGCATCTGCACCACCGGCGAGTAAATCAGTCCCTAGATCGCCAATGAGCAAGTCTTGTCCCGCGCCACCATTGAGCAGATCGTTACCTTGTCCACCGCGAAGGGTATCATTGCCTGCATCCCCAGAAATTTGGTCATTACCGAGATCTCCGCGCAGGAGGTCATCGCCCTCTTCACCAGAGAGAAAATCGTCATTTTGGCCGCCTAAAATGCGATCGCCTCCTGCCGCTCCTCGTAGAGTATCATTACCTTCATTCCCTAAAATCACCTCACTTAAGGATGACCCAGAAACCTGGTCATTCCCATTCAAAGCCCACACTCCGCCTGGATAGTTCATCAGGGAGTTTCTCCCCACTGTAGAACTTAGAACAATCACATTATCAATATCGGTCCCGATCAGACGAGCAATGGCAAACCCTGAGTCAGGAGTCAGAGTAAGATCGGTTGGGGTTGGGGTCGGGGTTGGGCTCGGAGGTGCTGTCGGCTCACTTGGAGTGGGAGTGGGAGTCGGTTCACTTGGAGTCGGCGTTGGAGTCGGCGTTGGCGTTGGAGTCGGCGTTGGCGTTGCTGTCCCGACTTCTACAGCAGCAGAACCCAAAGAAAAGGTCGAACTAGCACGACCGGTTAGATCGCCAAAAAATAGGAAATTAGAAGTGTCATAAGGATCAAAGGGTAATTGAGGATTAGAAGTCGTTGGATCGAAGTTATAGTTGCGAAGAGATCCCGTTAAAATTTGGTTACCATCGGCTGAAAGCGTATAACTATTACCCTCAATTGCCAGAGTATAGTTAGTCGGATTGCTAGTATTAAACTGAGCGGATTCACTGGGCGTAAAATTAATATCTTGGGCAACAATCTGATTTTGTTCAAAATCGAGTTCAATCTCGCTTTGACCGCCATTGCTGACAGCTAGAACACTGAAGCCAAACCGGGTGGGATCGGGACTATTTTCTGAATCAATCACTAAATTAAAGGATATAGTATAGCCAGCCGTGGGATCGAGATTAGGAAAATTAGCATTAACTGGAGTGATTTGAAGGGTTTGTAGGTTAGCTTGGTAATTGGTGTAACCGACAAAACCTGTTTGTCCATCTCCAGTAAAATCTGTATTGAGAGTGACTCGATTATTTCCTAGGGTCTCACTAGCCGCAGGAGCAGCGGGAGGGGGAAGAATTTGTTGTAGGGTCAGTTCACCTTGTTGGCCTGGCCGAGTGCCTAAAGTTCCGTCAAAAAGAGTAGTTACCAAAGTTCGATCCTCACTAAAAATGGATGGCTATAATTTAGGTTATTCCAGACTACAACGGCAGGGGTTCAATTTCCTGCTCGTCTTGAATTTACGGGATCAGAGGAAAAAAGACATTAGAACCCACTTGTAAATCGTTTTGAGTAATACTCGTAAAGTTAGCTGGCCCTAAACCTAGGGTGTAGTCTACAACAATTCCTAGGCTTTGCCCGGTTGCACCAATAATAATCAAAGTATCGTTGGCTCCTCCTCCAGCTAGGTTGTGACTCGTATCAAAGCCGAGGTTAGAAAAGCTTAATCCATTGGTCAGGCCAATTAAGTCTTGGGTGGGATTCCAGTCCAGGATTACATCTACGAAATTGGGGTTAAGGTTGGCTTCATCAGTACGAAAAACGAGGGTATCAAAGCCGGCCCCTCCAGAGAGGTTATCAAATCCTAAATCTCCGATAATAAAATCTTGGCCAATTCCCCCGTTAAGGACATCGTTACCTTGACCTCCTCTAAGGGTATCATTCCCTGCTTCCCCAAAGAGTTGGTCATCACCCAGGTCTCCTCGGAGGAGGTCATCTCCGTTTTCACCAAAGAGGAGATCTTCATTTTGTCCTCCTAAGAGGCGATCGCCCCCCGAACCTCCTCGCAATTGATCGTTGTTCAAGTTCCCTAAAATGACTTCATTTAGATTAGACCCAAAGATCGTGTCGTTTCCTGCTAGGGCCCAGACTCCTCCAGGATAGTTGATTAAGGAATTCTGTCCCGGTGTAGAATTCAAGACAATAAAGTCATTAAAATCTGTTGCCAATAGACGGGGGAGAAAGAAGGAAAAATCAGGAGTAGCTACCATAAGTATCAGGGAATAGGGAATAGGGAAATCCTAGGGTGGGCAGGCTCACAAGTCAAATGCTTCAATTTCAACCCGAATATCCTGCCCACCCGGCCGTGTTGTTAGCGATCTTCGCGCAGTTTATCGAGTACACTGCGGTCTTCTAGGGTGGAGGTATCTCCCGCAATTTCTTGGCCTCCAGCGAGCGATCGCAGTAAACGACGCATAATTTTACCCGATCGCGTTTTCGGCAAAGCATCGGTAAAGCGAATTTCTCCAGGACGAGCCAGGGCCCCAATTTCACCCACTACATGCTGCTTTAACTCTTTCTCCAGGTCTTCTGAAGCACTATACGTGCCCTCTAGGGTAACAAAAGCAACTATTTCTTCCCCTTTAAGGTCATCCGGTTTCCCGACTACAGCCGCTTCAGCGACCGAAGGATGGGAAACCAGAGCCGATTCAATTTCCATGGTTCCCAAACGGTGTCCAGATACATTAACCACATCATCAACCCGGCCCATCACCCAGAAATAGCCTTCCTCATCCTTACGCGCTCCATCGCCAGCAAAATAGAGATATTGGCCATCTTTGGGAGGAATATGTTCCCAATAGGTGCGTCGGAAGCGATCCGGATCGCCGTAAACAGTTCGCATCATACTCGGCCAGGGATGGCGAATCACCAAGTAGCCTCCCTGATCGTCCTCAACTCGATTACCTTCTAGGTCTACGATATCGGCCAAAATGCCAGGAAAAGGAAATGTAGCTGAACCCGGTTTAGTTGGAATAGCTCCAGGCAAGGGAGTAAGCATAAATCCACCAGTTTCCGTTTGCCACCAGGTATCGACAATGGGACAGTTTTCATGGCCGATAATGCGGTGATACCACATCCAAGCCTCTGGGTTAATGGGTTCACCCACCGTTCCCAGAATTCGTAGGGAAGAGAGGTCACGGGCGTTAGGATGATGTTCTCCCAGTTTAATAAAGGCGCGAATGGCAGTTGGAGCAGTATAGAAGATGGTTACGCCATATTTTTCGACTACATCCCAAAAGCAACCGGGGTTAGATGCACGGGGGGCCCCTTCATACATGACCGTTGTGGCTCCATTGGAAAGTGGGCCGTAAACAATATAGCTGTGGCCAGTAATCCAGCCAATATCAGCCGTACACCAATAAACATCGGTTTCTTGCAGGTCGAAGGCCCATTTGAGGGTCATGTGGGTGTAGAGGTTATAACCGCCCGTGGTATGGACAACACCTTTGGGTTTGCCTGTGGTTCCGGAGGTGTAGAGGATGAAAAGCATATCTTCGCTGTCCATGGGTTCGGCTGGACAGTTAGCGGAGACTCCGGCTTGTAGGTCGTGCCACCAGTGGTCGCGGCCGGGTTCCATATGCACTTGTTGGTTGGTACGTTGGACAACAAGGACGTTATCGACGGAAGGAACGGCATTATCGGCGATCGCCTTATCGACCTGTGGTTTCAAGGAAACAATCTTATCTTTACGCCATCCTCCATCGGCAGTAATGACCAGTTTAGCTTCAGCATCCAGCAGTCGGTCTTTGAGGGCTTCGGCACTGAATCCGCCAAAGATGACGGTATGGGGTGCGCCAATGCGGGCACAGGCTAAAAGGGCGATCGCCGCTTCCGGAATCATGGGCATGTAGATCCCCACGCGATCTCCTTTTTGCACCCCTAACTGTTTCAATACATTGGCCATTTGGCAAACTTCTCGATGCAGTTGGGCGTAGGTCAGGGTGCGCGAATCTCCCGGTTCTCCTTCCCAGATGAGGGCAGCTTTATTTTTGCGCCAGGTTTTCAAGTGGCGATCGAGGCAGTTATAAGAAATATTAATCTTTCCACCCACAAACCACTTGGCAAAGGGGGGTTCCCAGTCTAGAACTCGATCCCACTTTTCAAACCAATCTAATTCCTGTTCTGCCAGTTCTGCCCAGAAGCCTTGGGGGTCAGCTTTGGCTTTTTCGTAGAGCTGTTGGTACTCTTCCAGACTTTTGATCTGGGCATTTTGGGCAAATTCTGCTGAGGGGTGGAATTGACGTTTTTCTTTAAGGATCGATTCAATTGTTGGTTGTGACATGCTATAGAGATGATCTTAACTAAAGGTCTATCACTCTTTGTAATCCAGAATCAGCCCAATAGAGATTGAGTTCCATTAAGCTTAAGATTTGTGCTATGCTCCACCCTGGTCATCAGTTCTAAGGAAAATGCCGAAAACCCCGTAAATTCATTCCAGGGATGAAGGCATTCTGAAGAAATCCTTCTCACCAGGCCTTGATATTGGGGTCTTGCCAAGTGTAAGAATTGGGAAAAACAAAATTCGTGAAGGATAAGGAAATACTTGTATCGAGCGCTTTCACTTGATGCCACCAGCCTACAGGAACAAAAATAACTTCTCCCGGTTGTAAGACTTCTTCAATCATTTGCACATTCTTAAAGAGGGGATATTTCTGATAATCGGGATTCTCGCAGTCCACCTTACTAAATACTCCGACATAATTGTAAATTAGAGGAGTTTGTTGGGGAGAAATTAAGCGCCAGCGTTTACGACCATAGACTTGAGCCATCATTAAGTTCACGGGATCGTGGTGCAGGGGGGTAATGGTTCCACTCGGTCCAAACCAGAAGAACACGCGATTATGGGTTTCTTCTGGATTAAGCAGTTCGGGGAAAAAGATGATATCGCCGAGCAGTCCTTTTAATTCTTCGCGCTCTAAGTTTTGGTTATTGGCGACCATATAATAATCATTATTTTCGCCCCCATTCAAGACTCGATCGGTATAGTCTCCCAGCAAGATAGTTTTGCGATGTTTTTCACATTCAATTTCATATTCACGGTTACGGTTACGGTTGGCTTGGATTTGCACCTCAACATGGCCATATTTTTCTTTTAAGTATTCCGGTGACCAAGTTTTCATCGCCGGCCAATCTTGCATTAAATCGGTTAAGATCACTGGGGTATTGGTGGCATAATAGCAGTCGAGAAATTCCTGTCTGGAAACGCCCGATCGCCGCTCAATCCGATTCGCCTGAGACGAAAGTGCCGCGAGTTGCTGTTGAATGGCGAGGGTTGACTCTAATTTTCGCAGCAGTTGGGCCATATTGTTCCCAGCTTGATAGGACGGTTCCGCCATCACTTGATTAATGGCAATGCGGGCGATCGCCGGATCGATTCCCTGTTGTTTCATCGCCTCAATCATGGACTGTTCGGGCTTATTATGCAGTTTATTTAAGGCGATCCACCGTTTCCAGTTCTCTGGGATTTGGGGTTGACTGGGAGGGAGTTGTTCTTGAGCTTGAGGCATCCACTCTAGGTTCACCTGTTGTTGATTATTCACCGTAATCCGCAAGGGCGGTAAGGTAATTGTCATCGGTTGAGGTTCTGTCATTATTTTTCTTAGGTTACAAACGACTATTAATCACCAAAATATCCAGTGATAGCATTACAAAGGAGCAAAGCTAAAAGCCTTCTCTCCATTCCCCTATCCCTCCACCCTCACCTTTCATCCAAGCTCGTGTTCCGAACTGTTGAACTGAAGCAGAGGCAATCTTAGCTGATTGAGCCAAGGCTTCTGCAAAGTCTAATTCTAGAGAATAATAACAAAATGCACCATGGAGAATATCACCAGCGCCTAATGTATCGACTGCCGAACCTTGAGGAACCGCAATGTGGCTCTGTTTCCCTTGAGTATAGTAGGCGATCGCTCCTTCTCCCTGGGTAATGGCAATTTGAGGAATGCCTAAATCGATTAAATAAGCCATCACTTGTTCGTGGGTGTCACATCCAGGGGGATAGAAATTCGCTGAGGTAATAACCGTATCGGCTAACGCCAGAACCCCTTCAAATCCAGGTTTCCAACTGCCTCCATCGATAATAATGGGAATTTTCCCAGCCTTAGCTATCTGAGCCAATTCTTGACTCATCGCCATTTGATGACCATCGATTAACAGAACCTGTATATTGTCTAAGAGAGCGCTAAAATCTGGATTCCAGGCTCCTTGTGCATGAGTTGCATTAATCGAAATTACGGCGCGATCGCCCCCTGGTTGAGTGACTAAAATCGAGGAAACGGGTGGAGGATCGATCCGTTGCGAGTCAAGATCGATGCAGTGAACCCCATAAACTTCTAAATCTGTCCGAATGAGACGACTGAGGGGATGATTCCCCACACTGGCGAGGAGTTGGGTTGAGCCACTATTTTTGTGTAAGCGCCGCAAATACTCGAAGGAGATCGCCGCATTCGTCGCTGGACCACCCGCCGCCACGGTATAATCCACAGCAACGAGTTTCTCATTCACCTGGGGAATTTTGGGTGTTAGATAGAGGAAGTCTAACGTTGCCAACCCCACAAATAGAGCAGATTTTTCCATACTTAGACCATATGTAAAATTTTAGGCGATCGCAAATCCAGTATGGGGGCGAATGTGTGGCGGGTGAAAACCTAAAACAATATCCGATTTCGGCACACCCGCTTCCAATAATTTCTCCGTAATGCTATCTTCAATCCCATCGCGATGAATCCAGATTTTACCATCAATAATCTGGGCATGGGTAATCATACCATGAACGCGATGTTTTCCATCCCAACCGATAATCACCAACATAAAGTGATGGTTCGTCCAATCAGCAATCACATGGCTCTTAATGTCACCATGGCTATAGGGAATTTGGGCATAGTAGTCTAGAAATTCTTGGATCAGTTGACCATATTCATTTACTCTATCCATTGGCTTATTTCCTGTGATGTTTCATCAAATCTCAACACTTTAACTTGATTGGTGCGAATGGCAATTTGAGCTATTTTTTCATCAAAAAAATCAAAATAAACCAAATCAGAAACTGCTAAATACAACTTACGGTCTTGATGAAGATGTGATTCTTGCATTAATCCTCTGTAAAGCACATATTGACCTAAAGCATTTTCTAAATCTTGTACAGGAGATGGACACACAAAACTTTTGACCTCTACAGCAATTCGTTGGTTATCTTTTTCGGCAGCTAACAGCTTCTCTGCACCCAGATCGACATAAACCGTTCGGCCTCCGACGGCTAAGGAGAGTGGATCGTTGGTAATTTTTCAGCCATCTTTAATTAAAGCTGTTTTGACTGTTTCATGATAGATACAGCGCTTTGCGCTGT
>DDLS01000075.1 GCA_002340255.1 Cyanobacteria bacterium UBA2566 | reverse complement strand
CTTTTCTTTATAAACAGTCTCTTATGTTTGAGTGTAGGATACAGGTATTATATCGCCCTCGCCTCTCCAGACCCAGCGATCGCCCCCACACCCCCCTCCCCATTATCCCTATCCCAGCGAGTATCACTGTTTAGGCGATCGCTTTCCTCCGTAAACTTCCCGGTTTCTGGCTCGTGAAACGCTATTTTAGGTTATGATGAGATTATCTTAATCCAGACTGCATGGAGGTCAGTATCATGTTATCCACGGAGCTGAGACAAGAATCGATAGTTAAAAGAATTGAGGATATTGTTTCTATTTTGATGCAAGAAGATCCTTTATTCAAAGAGGATCTGGATTATTCAGAAATGGTCAAACTATTAGTTAAGTTATTTGAAGACAATTTGAATTTTGATGATTTTAATGGTATGTCTGACGAAGAATTAAAAGAACATTCTAGTGGCATATTAGCCATAGAACTCTTGTCGAAAATTGGACAAGATTTTACTCCAGCGCAAATGGCAGCTTTTGAGGATGCGATTAAAAGAAAATAGCTTATTATGGATTACTTGTTAGATACTAATATTGTTTCTTTAGCTATCAAAAATAATAGTTCAGTTAATCAAAAAGTTAGGGAGATATAAGCGTCATGGGTTAGGCGATCGCAAAGTCCATAAACTTCCGGGTTTCCGGAGCATGAAACGCCAGCACAATGTCTTCTTTCGGTACTCCTTCTCTCAATAACTCAGTCGCAATACCTTCCTCTGTCCAATCTTCTTCTATGTAAATTTTCTCGTTTTTGATTCTTACATAAACTGAAATCGCTCTAACTCGCTTTCTGGAAGTCCAACCAATATCAAACCAAAGATATTGATCTCTTTCCTCATCAAAGGATAATATTGTATCTATTCCCTCCAAGTTAGGGGTTTGGCTCGCAATGCGATCGTATTCAGTTAAGATTTTCTTGACTAGGAAGCGATGTTTTTCTAGTTTATCCATTGGACAATCTCCTCATGAGCAAGATCGATAACAATCAACAAGATTTTGTATTCTTCAATAACCAAATAAATACCTTTTTGTTGAAAAAACGTTTCATAAATCCTTTTTTCAATCGCTAGGTAGAGACAGTAAGTGGGATGAATTTGAGATAATAGAGTTCGATATAAAATGTATTGTCCTAAAGCACATTGAAATTCATGAATAGCAGAAAGACTTAAGAAGCTTTTAATCTCGACGACAATGTTCGTATCTTCTTTCTGTGCAGAAAATAGCTTTTTACCGGCGAGATCGGCAAATAGAGTAAGTCCTTCATATCTAATAGTATAAGGATCGCGAACAATTTCCCAACCATCTTTAATCAAGGCACTCTTAAAGCTTTCATGATAAGTGTCTTTGGCTGGCATTTTCCTCCTATGTGTGAGTTGAGGATACTGGTATTATAGCAAAGGCGATCGCCCTCTCCCCACTCCACTCCATCAGGCGATCGCCCCCAAACCCCCTACCCCACTATCCCTATCCCCGGCAGTATAAGGGTTTAGGCGATCGCTTGCCTCCGTAAACTTCCGCGTTTCATGCGCCTGAAACGCCAGTACAAGGTCTTCTGTGGGTACACCTTTCATCCCTAGTCATCGGTTGGAGTTATTTTAGGTTATGATAAGATTATTTGAATGCGGCTACCTGGAGGTAAGTATCATGTTATCCACTGAGCTGAAACAAAAATCGATAGTCAAAAGAATTGAGGATATTGTTTCGATTTTGATGGAAGAAGACTCCTTATTTAAAGAAGATTTAAATTACTCACAAATGGTAAATCTTTTGGTTAGTCTTGCTCAAGAAAACCTGAGTTTTGAAGAGTTTAATAGTATGCCAGATGCTGAATTGAAAGAACATTGTAGTTGTGTCATGGCTACGGAAGTCTTGTCAAAAATAGGGCAAGAGTTTACGCCTGAGCAAATGGCTATATTTGATGAAGCAGTTAAGCGAAAATAGTTTTTCTATGACCTATCTATTAGACACAAATATTGTTTCGTTAGCAGTCAAAGATAATTTGAAAATAAAGGCTAAACTAGAAGCAATAAACTTTCAAGGTAAAACCATTTATATTAGTTGTATCACTTATTTTGAAATTAGGAGAGGGTTTTTAGCGGTTGATGCACCTAAACAAAGGGAAAGATTTAACAAATTTCGCCAAAAGTATCCGATGATTCTCTTAGATGATTTAGCCATATTGGAAAAAGCGGCTGAAATTCATGCTAATCTGAGATTAAGAGGTTTACCGATTCAAACTGAAGATGTTTTAATTGCGGCGAGTGCAATGGTTAAGAATTTGATTATGGTTTCTAATGATACGGATTTAGCCAGAGTTCAAGGTTTGAGTTTAGAGAATTGGTCAGAATTATAAGAATTTAATTGAGCTGAACCCAAAAAGCGATCGCCCTCTCCCCACTCTACTCCATCAGGCGATCGCAAACTCCGTAAACTTCCGACTTTCTGGCTCATGAAACGCTAGTACAATGTCTTCTTTGGGGACACCTTCTCTGAGTAACTCAGTTGCAATACCGTCCTCTGTCCAATCTTCTTCTATGTAAATTTTCTCATTTTTGATTCTCACATAGACAGAAACAGCTTTAATTCTTCTGCTATCTTTCCAGCCAATATTAAACCAGAGGTATTGACTTCTGTCATCGTCAAACATTAACACTTCATCGATATCTGGATCGGGGACTTGTGCAGAAATGCGATCGTACTCGGTTAAAATATTTTTGATCAGAGTCTGATAGTGAATTAGTTTGTCCATTGGATGATTTCCTCTAGATTCAGATCGACAACTAACAATGACACTTGATAGGTTTTAAGAATAAGTTGAATTGCTACTTGCTCGAAAAACTTTTGATAGATATCCTTGCCAATGGCTAGGTAAATTTCACAGTTAGGTTGGTTTATAGAAAGGAAAGTTTTGTAAATCAAGTATTGACCTAATGCTGTCTCAAATTCCCGCATAGGAGAGCGACTGAGAAAACTTTTGATTTCAATTACAATTTGTCTTTCTTGTCTAGTGGCAGCAATTGTTTTTCGACTCGCGAGATCGGCGACTAATTTAACTTCTTCGTATTTAATAGGATAAGGATCGGCAGTAATTGTCCAACCGTCCTTGATTAAGGCATTTTTTACAGCATTTTGGTAAGTGTCTTTGGCTGGCATTTCCCTCCTTTGTGTGAGTCGAGGATATTGGTATTATAGCAAAGGCGATCGCCCTCTCCCCACTCTACTCCATCAGTCAATCCGCCCCCAAACCCCCTACCCCACTATCCCTATCCCAGGCAGTATCAGGGTTTAGGCGATCGCAAATTCTGTAAACTTCCGAGTTTCAGGGGCATGAAATGCCAGTATAACGTTCTTAGTATATTTTTCACCATTTGTAAATAGTAGTTTGTCATTTGATAGAAGTTTTGGTATAATCTGGCTATCTAAAATTTTAGTTAATAAATTACTGCGCCTTAATTGCTTAAAGTTTTTCCTATTCAATAGCATGAGAATTCTAAAATTAGAGTATTACGATAAAGAAGAAGAATGGCAACTTGAACCAGTGGAGTTTTCAGAAGGTATCAACCTTCTGGTTGGTGTTTCTGGTGCAGGTAAGACTAAAATTTTAACAGCTCTTAGAAGTTTAAAAGCTATTGCTAATGGTAACTCTCTTAATGGAGTTAAGTGGAGTCTTTCCTTTGTTACTAAAAGTAATATTAACTACAACTGGAGTGGTGAATTTGAGATCAAAGAAAATACCAGTTTTATTGATGACAATTTAGAAGATGATGATAATGTGAAGATTGTCTATGAAGAATTAAAGTGTGATGATACAACTCTTGTTACAAGAACTTCAGAAAAGATTTTTTTCAAAAAAAAAGAAACCCCTAAGCTATCTCCTTATGACAGTGTAATTGAGTTATTAAAACAGGAAGATGACATTATTCCTGTTAAGAAAGAATTAGATAAAATTATACTTATTGATTCAGATCGTGATGTTTATAAGATATGGCGTTTTCCAATATCTATATTAGAAAAATATGAAACATCATCATTTTTTCAATTAAAAGAAAGCGATCTACCTATTCCTATAAAGTTTGCTATAATCAACCGACTTTTTCCTGAAGAATTTAAAAAGATAAAGGATGCATTTAAATCTATTTTTAATAATATCATAGACATTAAAATAGAAACTCCAAAATATAAAAGTGTACCTATTGTATTATCTGCATTATTGGAAGAATCTATTGTATTTAATATTAAAGAGAAAGGTATCGATAACTGGATTGATAATATTTCATCAGGAATGTTTAAAACTCTGATGTATATCAGCGAATTATATCTATCTCCGGAAAACTCCGTTATCCTTATTGATGAATTTGAGAATAGTTTAGGCATTAATTGTATTGATAGTGTAACAGACTTGGTTTGGGAAAATACGAATTTGCAGTTTATAGTTACAAGCCATCATCCTTATATCATTAATAATATTAGTCCTAAATATTGGAAAATTGTTACCCGTAAAGGAAATATAGTAACTGTTAAAGATGCAAAAGATTTTCACATTCCTGATTCTAGGAAGAAAGCTTTTATTGATTTAATCAATATTCTCAAAAATGAAGATGATGATTGTGATTCGGAGGATGAATGAATCTTTACTTCTTGGTTGAGGGTAATAGTACAGAAAGAAAAATCTATCCAAAGTGGCTTGAATATCTAATTCCTGAATTGAAGCGAGTTGAATATTCTGATCAAGTTGTCAATAACAACTACTATTTAATTAGTGGAGAAGGATATCCTCGAATTTTGCATGATGGTTTGGAGAACGCAATTGATAAAATTCAAGAAGTTCAGAATTATGATTACTTAGTGCTTTGTGTTGATTCTGATGAGGATACTGTAGATGAACGAGTTAACTATATTCAAAATTTTATACAACCAAACAAAATCAACTTAGGCAGTACACAACTTAAAGTGATTATACAGAATCGTTGTATAGAAACTTGGTTATTAGGGAATCAAACTATTTTTTCAAGGCAACCTACACAACAGCCTTTATTAGATTATTTTAGATACTATGATGTATCTCAAAACGATCCAGAGTTAATGGGCGACTATGGAATGAGAAATCATGCTGATTTTCACTTTAAATATTTGCAGGAAATTTTTAAAGCTAAACAAATATCCTATACTAAGAGAAATCCTGGTGATGCACGAAAACACTATTATTTAGAAGAACTCACGAAAAGAGTATCTAAGAATCCTACTCATTTACAAACTTTCCAGTCTTTTTTGGAGTTTTGTCGGATGATCAAGAAAAGAACCTATTAACAACTCTCCATAAACATTGAGTTTAGCCTAAATTTGACAGGCGATCGCCCATCCAAACCCAGCGTATCGCCCTCTCCCCACTCCACTCCATCAGCCTGATCGCCCCCACACCCCCCTCTCCATTCTCCCTATCCCAGGCAGTATAAGGGTTTAGGCGATTGCAAACTCTGTAAACTTCCGAGTTTCAGGGGAATGAAACGCTAGATGTTTACTGTGTTGATTGCCAGATTTCTAGTGGAATTTGCACTGAAAATGGTGCAACACTCAAACATCCAGCCGAGCCAAATGTTACATCAAATTTGCTAACTGCTTTCTGAGGTAAATCAAAATGTACACGCTTTTCTACATTTCCATTAGGGTTTACTTGCTCAACTGAATCAGTGTATCTACGGGGATAGGCTTTTCCAAAACTATCAATAACAGTCATTGAATTAACACTTCTAAGATAGAAGTTCTGAGCTACACTGGTATTGTTTTTAATACTAAATATCCATTCCATTCGACTATTTTTCTGGAAAAGGATTCGAGAGAGTTTTATATCTACATCATCGCCACATCGTCTAGATTGTAATGCTAAGTCTACATTCAGCTCAACTGGGCGTTGTATATCTGATATATCTATAACTGCTGGCTTTTGCAGCTCCTCTATAGCTCGGTCAAGGTTATCTTCTAAATTCGCTATCTCACTCTCTAAACGTGTTTTTTCACTCTCTAAGCGTTCTTTTTCTTCTTTTAGTACTTCTATTTCCTTTGGTAGGGTATCTAAATCTTCTCGAAGATCTCCTATTGTTTTTTGGTTGACAAGATTTGTTACATAACTTGAGGTCAATATACTAATCAACACTCCCAATATAGATGTAACGGCTTGTATCCAATCAGGACCGCTAGGGCCACTGCCAGGTTGTTGTGGATTGGAGTTGGGATTATTGGGGTTGGACATAATTTATAGACACCTCGATTAATGGATCTTTTGTCACTGGTGAACAAAGTCTAAACGTAGATGCTGGTAAGTCCCTGCCATTGGGTGAGTCTGGTTTAGGACTCACCCCCAGTACCATACTATACTACAGCCTCCTCTAACTTGGGCATCTGATCGGCGGGAATGACACGACCGAAACCCTCGAAACCCTCAATCTCATTGAAATTCAGGTAACGGTACAAATCAGCCTTAATTTTCATCATCAGTTAAAGATTCTAACTCATCAGAAATTAACTTTTGCCAATCCTCATCACAGTGAGAATGTAAATGAATTGAGGCTACTAATAACTCTGATAAAATTTGACCTTTTTGGCGATCGCTTAACTCAGAAAGTTGTAATTGATTAATCAAAGAAAGCACATTTTGACATTCTTCCTGTAATTCTATAATCAATTGATTTAAAGTGGAATTTTGAGTGCTAAATTTTTTAGTAATTAATTGCATTAGTTTTTTCCTAACCTTTTTAATGCTTGTTGAATACCTTTTTCAAAGGCTTTAATTTCCTTTTGCCAAGGGTTAATCAATCCTCGATCTGGAAACTCCTTATTTAATTCTAATCTTATTTTTTCTTGATGTTCAGCAATCCGAGCTTCCAAAGATAATATTGCTTTTTTAAAATGACTTTTTCCCATAAATTATAATCTTGATCGATCGAGGTGAGTCAATAAAAGACCCACCTCAATAATTAGACTACTACACCACAGCCTCTTCTAACTTCGGCATCTGATCGGCGGGAATGACGCGACCGAAATCCTCGAAACCTTTAATTTCATTGAAGTTCAGGTAACGGTACAACTCAGCCTTGAATGGATCGACCTTCTGAGCCACAATATCTAAATACTCTTCAACAGTGGGGATTTTACCGAGAAGAGCGCAGACTGCTGCTAACTCTGCCGAGCCTAAATAGACTCTCGCGCCTTTACCCATGCGGTTATTAAAATTACGGGTAGAAGTCGAGAAAACCGTGGCATTATCTTCGACGCGGGCTTGATTTCCCATGCACAAGGAACATCCTGGCATTTCCGTTCTTGCACCAGAAGCGGCAAAAATACCGTACATTCCTTCATCCCGTAACTGTTGTTCATCCATGCGGGTTGGAGGACAGATCCAGAGGCGACCTTTTACCGTTCCTGCGGCTTCCAAAATCTTCGCGGCGGCGCGATAATGGCCGATATTAGTCATACAAGAACCGATGAATACCTCATCAATTCGATCGCCGGAACATTCGCTCATTAACTTGACATTATCCGGATCGTTGGGAGCGGCAACAATGGGTTCTTTGATCTCGCTTAAATTTACCTCGATACTATCAGTATACTCGGCATCTGCATCGGCTGACATTAACTCCGGGTTTGCCAACCATTGCTCCATTTTGGCAATGCGACGGGTGAGGGTAACCGCATCCTCATAGCCCCTAGCGATCATGTTTTTCATCAGCACAATATTAGATCGCAAATACTCTGCCACAGTCTCCGAACTTAACTTAATCGTAGAGCCAGCGCAAGAACGCTCTGCCGTGGCATCCGTTAGCTCAAAGGCTTGCTCTAATTTCAAGTCCGGTAAGCCCTCCATCTCCATAATGCGCCCATTAAACACATTGATTTTGTTCTCTTTGGCGACAGTGAGCTTACCCTGTTGCATCGCCACCCAGGGAATGGCATTGACGATATCGCGCAGGGTAACCCCCGGTTGCAACTCACCGGTAAATTTGACTAACACCGACTCTGGCATATCCAAGGGCATCACTCCCAGAGCCGCCGCAAATGCCACCAAACCGGAACCTGCGGGGAAGGAAATACCCAGGGGGAACCGGGTGTGGGAGTCGCCCCCCGTGCCTACAGTGTCCGGTAAGAGCATCCGGTTGAGCCAGGAGTGGATGATGCCATCTCCCGGACGCAGAGCAACCCCGGCGCGGGTGGAGAAGAAGTCCGGTAAGTCCTTGTGGGTTTTGATGTCTACCGGTTTTGGATACGCGGCGGTATGACAGAAGGTTTGCAAGGTTAAATCTGCGTTGAAACCCAAACAAGCCAGTTCTTTCAGCTCATCTCTAGTCATCGGCCCCGTGGTATCCTGGGAACCCACCGTCGTCATGATCGGTTCGCAAGAAGTTCCCGGACGCACGCCAGGCAGTCCGCAAGCTTTCCCGACCATTTTCTGTGCCAGGGTGAAGCCTTTCCCAGTATCGCTCGGTACGCTGGGACGGGTAAACAGGGGGCTGGTTTCGTAACCCAGGGCTTCACGGGTTTTGTCGGTTAAACTGCGTCCGATGAGCAAGGGAATACGTCCACCTGCGCGCACTTCATCAAGGATGGTTTCGGGTTTCAGAGAAAATGTGGAAATGACTTCTCCGGCTGGGTTGGTAATTTCTCCTTTGTAGGGATGGATGGTGATGATGTCCCCAGTGTTCAGGTTGCTGACATCGCATTCGATGGGCAGTGCGCCAGAGTCTTCGGCGGTATTGAAGAAAATGGGAGCAATTTTACCCCCAAGAATGTATCCTCCTGCCCGCTTGTTGGGAATAAAGGGGATATCTTCGCCAATGTGCCAGAGAACGGAGTTAATGGCAGACTTGCGGGAGGAACCAGTTCCCACAACATCCCCCACATAGGCGACAGGATGGCCATTTTCTTTCAGTTTGGCAATGGTTTGCAACCCTTCGGGCATCCGCGACTCTAGCATGGCGAGAGCGTGGAGGGGGATATCCGTGCGGGTGGTGGCGTGGGGTGCGGGAGAAAGATCGTCGGTGTTGGTTTCTCCAGGCACTTTGAAGACGGTGACGGTAATGGCTTCGGGGAGTTTGGGACGGCGAATAAACCAAACGGCATTGGCCCAAGCGTCGATGACTTGTTTGGCGTAGGGGTTGACTTCTGAGAGTTCTAGGACTTCGTTAAAGGCATCGAAGACGAGGGTGCTTTTGCTTAGAGCCGCCGCCGCTTCACTGGCCATGCCGTTATCATTGCTTTTGAGGATATCAACCAGGCTCTGCACATTATATCCTCCCACCATCGTCCCCAGCAGGTCGATCGCCCCCTGATGGGAAATCAACGGACACTGGATCTCATCTTTCGCAACAGCCGTGAGGAACCCCGCTTTCACGTAAGCTGCCTCATCTACTCCAGGCGGAGTGCGATCGCGCAATAACATCAGTAGCTCTTCTTTGAGTTCCTCGGGCGGCTGTTTCAACATCTCGCACAGCTCAAAGGTTTGAGCGGCATCCAAAGGTAGGGGAGGGATACCGAGGGCTGCCCTCTCTTGGGCATGTTGACGATAGTCATCTAGAAACATATAGGTCGCTCTCCTGATTCGTTTCTCTAATTATGAAGGAGTTTCCCAGTGTAGCGTCTCCTGGACTTTGGAAAACGTATCCTCCGATCCTAAAGGCTTTAAGCTGTAATCCACAGAAGAGAGAGTCGCTCTCTAATACGACTTAGAGCTAAATCGTACATAATCGGTGATTGTGGCACAATAAGAGAGTCAAGCCGCCCTTCTAGGGTGGGGTTTCAAACCCAATGTTCCCGATGAGCTTTTTATCCAAAATTTGGGGAATAGTGGTCTCGTCAGCAATGGGTCGCATTATTGCCCTTAGCCTATTGTATGGACTCACTCCACAGGCAATCACTCGCGCCCAAACTGCAATATTTGACCCGACTCCCCAAGTTACTATTATTGACGATGGCCGTAACTATAGCTTTGAAGCCGGGCAAGGCATCTATCGCGTGCGTTATAACTACACCGGTCAAAACTGGACTCATGCCGATGTTGCTCCCATTCGCATCAACACTAACCGTCCGATCGCCATTTTACCTATTCAGTACACCAGGAACTCCATGCAACCGGGAGCTAAAGTTGATGACTACCATGTAGGACTCTATTGGAATACGGTTACGGCTAATCAACTCTATCAACGCTTAAATGCCCTCGGATTTTATGTCTTGGTTCCCACTATTCAAATGTATGGCGAAAATCTCGACGGGTTTCAAGCCTTAGAACATTTTATTGCGGGTGTACATAAAGGGAATCGCAATGTACAGACTATGGTTTTAACCGCCGATGCCCATGTTGTCAGTGAAGCCAATCCCTTTCCAGGGGCACAAATGCTCGTTACGGGGTTGCATCAGCGCGATCGCCTATGGGAAAATCGGATTCAAGCTAAACTGCAACCCTTCTATCAACAGCAGGGTTTACGCAACATCGGACCCAGAGTTCGCGGTGGAAAAAGCGATCGCGAAGGTCACTCCCTCGCTTGGCATCCCTTAATTGAACGCGCAGCCGAATATAATCCCCATGTCGCTATTCTAGAAGTTGCCCAAGCCAGGGAAATTATGGCTAAAGCGAGATCCTGGGAAGCCGCTACCCAATGGGCGACTCCCGTATTTGACGCAGTAGCCGTAGCTATGGCAGAACAGGCTTGTGTAAACGGCGCAGTACTCCCACAAGTTTGTGAAGACACAACAAATTAACCATTCCCTATTCCCTAAATTATGCGATCGCAGTGGCAAAACCTCCTAGAAAACCTCGGTATTTGGGACGGTTCTTTTACCCAACTCTCCCCCCTAGGCATCGTAGAAAAAGATACCCCCACCGTCGTTACTTTTGAAGGTAGAGATAACAACCAAACTGTTTATCAGACCGTACAACGTTTTCCCCCAGGAGAAACCCCGCCCCCAATTCTAGAACTTGAATACAAATCTCTCCATCGCAACCTTCTCTTCTTTGACAATGGGCACTTTTCCCAAGGCAGCGCCCACTATAACCCAGTAGGTACTTTTGGGGGTGAATTTGGCTTCATTCACGAACAGCGCCGTTTACGATTTGTTATCCTTTATCAAAAAGGCTACCTGGATCGAATTACCCTAATTCGGGAAAAACTCCGAGACACAACCGTTCCCGAACGTCCCCTTTTAACGATCGATCAACTCTTAGGAACTTGGGAAGGAGAAGCGATCGCTCTCTATCCTGACTTACGTCCCCCAAACTATACTCGAAGCACCCTATCTATTTCACGAGAGGGTAATCAAATTACTCAAACACTCAAGAGCGGCGATATTTCCCTGAACTCAACCACCACCTTAGACGGTTCAAGACTAGAATTTACTGGAGGATCTCAACCGGTACAAGTCCTCTTACTCCCCGATGGCGGTTCAACAACCACCCCAATTAAGGTGGAATCTAGAAAACCCTTCTTTTTAGAGGTGGGATGGTTAATTTCTCCTACTGAGCGCCTACGGTTAATTCGCAGTTACGATGCTCAGGGGGCATGGCAGCGTTTAAGTTTGGTGAGGGAAAGGAAAACGTGAGTGGGGAATGGGGAATGGGCAAGCGCTGTATTATTGGAGTCGGTAGGGAACCTCTAAACCATGGTCAATCATGGTTTGCGTGTTTCCCATAACTTCTACAGTCGGCCCATCTGCAATGATGTTACCCGAGTCGAGGAGGAGCGTGCGAGAGGTGACTTCTAGGATTAAATCGAGGTCATGGGAGGAAATGAGGAGGGTTTCTCGGGACGCTTGGAGGAAGTTGATTAACCGTCGCCGCGATCGCAAATCGAGATTAGCACTGGGTTCATCATAAATGATCGCTTGGGGATGCATGGATAATACAGAGGCAATCGCCACCATACGCTTTTGCCCCCCTGATAGATGATGGGGAGGGCGATCGGCTAATTCGGTCACTCCAGTTAAGCTCAAGGCTTCTTCAGTACAGGCTTTCACGCGATCGGGAGACAGACCCATATTTTCTGGACCAAAGGCCACATCATCCCAGACAGAAGCCGAAAAGAGCTGATCGTTGGGATTTTGAAAGACTAAACCAATTTCTGGCCGAAACTGTCCCACCTCAACAGGTTTATCCCAGAGTTGAATCTCTCCGCTCGTTGGGGATAAGACTCCACACAAACAAAAAAATAGCGTAGTTTTTCCGGCTCCATTGGGGCCAATTAACCCTACCCGTTCCCCTTCTCGAATGGTGAAATTGAGGTTTTGCAGGACTGTAGGTTGGTCAGGATAAGAAAAATTCAGATTAGAAACGGCGATCGCCAGCGCTTCATCAACACTCATCCGTTCTACTTCCTCAACTTAAGATTGGCGCTCTGCCAACCAAGACATTAAATCCTCAACTGCCGTAAAATCAAGCAGCGCTTCCCCTAAATCTTCCAACACTTCCACAGACAAAGACTGAATCTGCGCTTGCAATTCTGGAGAGAGTTCCCCCACTCGTCGTGTCAAGAGACGAGTAACTAAAGAAATTTCCCGTTGTAAACCTCGCTGAATTCCTCGCTGAATTCCTTCTAGCAAACCTTCTTCGTGAATTTCCTGATAAATCACTGACTCGCGCATCATCTCTTTCCTCAATAGTTGTCTGATTAACTTTTTCTCAAATCTCAAACCTGCCAGCACTTGACTACAAGTTAGGACATCTGCTTGTTGTTTGCTCTCCTCAATTGTAGCAACACGATTAGCCACTTGCTGTAGCAACTGGCGCGGTTCGCTGGTTTTCGATAAGGTGGCCAAGGGCAATAAACCGGGAGACGATAGAAGTAAATTGGGGTCTTGTTCCCAGAGTCGAATTACCTGATAAGGATGTTGGGTTTCTCCATCTTGGTACTTGGAGACTAAAACTTGTTCGGAAACCATTTCTCGTAAGAAAATTACCACTTGATGCACGGAGCCACCATATTGCCGTTTGAGTCTCACATAGTAGTCGAGCATCCTAAACGGTAGGGGAGGTTTGGAGTAGGGACGGGTTTCAAACTCGATGTGCAGAATTTGATTACCCGCTTTTAAGAAGGTTACAGAATCAGCACGAATGGGTTCTTGTATCAGTTCAGTTTTGAGGACTTCAATGGGGGTGGGTTGCGCTAGGGGAAGCAACCATTGGATAAAGGACTCTGGGAATTTTTCAGCGAGGTATTTGCAAGCGTTGTCGTAGGCCAAGGGAGTTAAACAATAGCATCTTAACTTAAGTTTACAAGATTTTCGCAAAATAAATCACTTTTTGCTACTTTTTAATCCTTTTTATCACTGACACTGTGGCCTTCAGTTGGTAAACTGACCTATGGTCAAATCATCTAAGACAAATGGAAGATGTTAGTTTAACTCCAGATCAGATTAAACTGGTTCAAGAGGAACTGAAAAAGCGAATCGATAATCGCCAGTTTCGGGTTTCGATTGTGGGTCAAACTGGAGTTGGCAAGTCCTCTCTACTCAATGCGTTATTTGGTACTAATCTGAAGACCGATCCAGTGAAGCCCTGCACGAAAGAGATAGAAGAGATACCCGTCCAAATTAAGGAAGGAGGTACACTGTATTTTTACGATCTTCCGGGAATCGGAGAGTCAGAGGAAGCAGATGAAGGCTATTTAAAACAGTATAGAGAACACTTGCAATCTTCTGATGTTATCCTATGGGCAATTCATGCTGACAATCGCTCTGTGGTTTTTGATCAACAGTCATTGAAAAAGATCATGGAGGGGTATACTCTAGAACAGAAGGCTGTCTTAATGAGTAAACTGACCTTCATTTTGACCAAAGCGGATGTTCTGCATCCTCCTTCGTGGATCGCTGCAAAAATCGGTAATTTTGTCAAGTTTTTACCTCCTCCACAAACAAAAGAAACACTGGAACAAAAATCTTTATTTTATCAAAAGACTTTTATTGAGCCTTATGGAAACTTAATTGTATCAAAAACATATAATGATTGTGACTTTGATATTCCAGAAGAAAATTTTGAATGCGACAAAATCTCAAGACTGATTTACTATAAAGGTTATATGAATGATGAAAAACTAAGTACATATCAAAAAAAATATTCTCAATACCAAGATCTATTCGATCGTTTGTATGATAATTACAGAGTCATTCCATGTTCAGCAATCTTGAGGTATAATCTCAACAAATTGATGTTGGTTATCCTAAACAAGCTTGGAGACGAAGCAACCCTTCAATTTCGCCATATTGTTTCTGGTGATGCTCTAGATCGAGTTCCTTTTGAAAAAACTGAAAATCTTTGCAATTTATTAGTATATGACCCAGGAAATAAAAAGACCCTTTTTGAATTTCGTCGTTGGTTGAATACTCAAAAATATTGAAGTTATGGATACAAAAAAACGTAAATTAAGGTGATAGCTATGAGTTTAGACATGGATTTTATTGAAATGAGTTTAGGTGAACAAAACAAAATGAACATGGCTCTTGAAGAAGGACTAGAGGAATTAATAGATGCAGCAATCATTCATTGTGTAATAAAAGGTATTGATTGGCTAGTTGACAATACTGGAATCGATCCTGATATAGGAAATTTTATCAAAAAAAGTACAAGCTTTCTTGGTCGTTTGGCTAAAGAGATTTTCTGTGCTGTTTAAAAAATACTGTTGATTTAGTTCGGGAGAGTTTATGTCTATTGATTTAGAAAATCGTAGCTACACTCTGATTATCGATAAGAGTGGTACTATGGCAAAAAAAGATTGTGAAGCTGGTAAAAGTCGTTGGGAAGTCATGCAAGAAACAACCTTAGCTATAGCCAGCAAGTGTGAACAATTGAATTCGGATGGTGTTACTATATATACCTTCTCATCTAAATTTAGGCGTTATGACCATGTAACCTCTGAAAAAGTAGAAGAAATCTTCAGGGAAAATGAGCCTGTTGGTAGAACCGAAATGGCTCAGGTGCTACAAGATGCTCTAAATAACTATTTTCAACGTAAAGAACAAGGTCAAGCAAAGTTGGGTGGTGAAACATTTCTTGTCGTTACTGATGGGCAACCCGATCATCCGAAAGCAGTTATTGATGCTATTATCACTGCGACCCAGAAAATTGAGAGAGATGATGAATTAGCATTGTCGTTTATCCAAATTGGACATGATGCTGAAGCCACAACATTCTTGAAAACGTTGGATGATGACCTGCAAAGTGCAGGAGCAAGATTTGATATTGTGGACACGATTACAATTAATGAGATCGAAGAAGAAGGAATTGCTCTCAAAGAAGTTTTAATTAGAGCGATGACTAATTAGTACGTTGTTATCTAGTTTTATTCTTGAGTCAAAAGCTCTAGGAATTCTCGCACAACCCGATCGCCATCTTCGTTGCATTGGTTATAGTCGCAGCAATGGATCAGGGAGATGCCATGGGGTTCAAATGGGTTGTCTGTCTCTCCCGTTTTTGCTATCCGATCGGGAGAGACGACTTCCAGAATGCCCCATTTGCCTTGGTGGAACACAAGGAAGTGCGCGTCTTTGTTTTCTCTCCCGTCTGATGTGGTGAGGCGTGCTTTGGCATTGGGGAAGAAGAGAACATTGGCGCGATCTAGGGCTTCGGCTATTTTGAGTTGAGCTTCGCAATCAAAATGCCAACCGTTCCAGAGATATTTGGGAGCTTCTGGATAAGAGTTGGTTTCAGGTGGATTTTCTGGCAGTAGTTCTGATTCTAAAGTTTTAGCGTGTAAGACAGCTTCACTGCTGAGGTTAGCTAAATTTAAGGTGGCTCCACTGAGATTTGCACCATTGAGGTTAACTTCGATTTCCTGGGTGCGATGCAAAATGATGGAATTTCGGCGCAAGTATCGCTTAAAGACTGCCTGTAGGTTACTTTTCTTTACCTTTTCGTCGAGAACCCCTGAGAGTTGTTTCCACAATTTAGCGGCAACGGATTTGATATACTCATCATCGTAATTGGAAGCTTCAGCGATTTGCGGATAGGAACATCTTCCTTGCCAACATTGCCGAAAGATGAACTGCTGGACATCGTTGAGTCCTTCTCCATCTAGAAGAGTTTCGGCGATAATGCTACGCATCGCTAACGCGATCGCCAGCGCTTCGTCAACAGTCATCAGTTCCACTTCCTCAACATTAAGATAGTCGCTCCCCAAGCCAAGACACCAAATCCTCAACTCCCGTAAAATCGAGCAGCGCTTCCCCCAAATCTTCCAGAGTGTCCACTGACAAAGACTGAATCTGGACTTCTAGTTCTGGAGCAAGTTCCCCCACTCGTCGTGTTAATTGGCGCATGACAAAAGAGACCGCTTCTCTTTTCTGTCCTTGCTGAATTCCTTGCTGAA
>DDLS01000097.1:537-49350 GCA_002340255.1 Cyanobacteria bacterium UBA2566 | reverse complement strand
ACTTTAGCACTTTTTATCTTCTTAAGGCTTCTAGGGTTTTTCTTAATCTCCGGTTTCTTAATTCCTTGACAGACCCGGGGGAATTGGCTATAAAATGGTGTAAGGATTGAGGCGAGTTGATGCCAACTACTTTAGCTATTTCCGGAAAGGACTTTCTGGGGATAGGAGAAATAATTCCTAAATGTAAGTATTTAAAAGATTCATAACTTCTCACCTCACCAAACATCTCTTGATAAGAGTCACAATATTGATCGACAACTGACACCCTAGTGCCCGGCGATCTGGGCAAATGTTTTAAGATCTGTAACTCTACATCACATCCATTGATCTATCTCGCTTTTAGCTATTGATACTCTATTTTATTCTATCTTCATTCTCGGAGAGTGACAGAAGAGGGTTAATCGCTAATGTTCTACCGGAAGAGTGGGCAGATTTATAGACTCAAGGTCATACAGTGTTACTCACTAGGGAATAGGTTTGGTAAATTGCAAGATATACTAACTGCCAAGGCAGTTATTGTATAAAAAAATACTTAAAAGAGGGAAGACGCTTAAAAGCGAGACGGTATAACTCTATAAGCAATAGATCCTGTAATATTTGAAAAAATTTAACTGGTTATAAGGCTTACACTCCATAGATTGTTTAGCCAAAGAAAATCAACACTCGAAGGCATAAAGCCACAATAATCTATGGCATTCGATGTGAAAAGAACTGTGATATTTGGCTTTTGGCAGTAAACTGGAAGATACGATCAACATGAAATGATTAACCATCTATAGAGCCTCAAGAGAAACTGATGGTGGCAAAAGTCCTTAATTGGTAGGTTGAAGGAATGTGGGCAAAGTTGAGCAGTATAATCAAGCGACGGGGTAAAGTCTGGCTCACTGCTACTAGCATGACTGTAGCGATCGTTGGTGTGCGGCTTACAGGGGTATTGCAACCTTTAGAGCTGGCGGCATTCGATCAAGGGTTTCGCTTGCGTCCTGTAGAAGCTAGAGACGATCGCATTATCATTGTTGGCATTAATGAGACGGATCTGCAAAGTGTGGGAACTTGGCCGGTTTCGGATGCCATCTTAACAACATTATTACAAAAAGTAAAAGCTCAAAATCCTAGCGTTATTGGGTTGAATTTATACCGTAACTTGCCCGTTGAGCCAGGTTATGAGGATTTAACCGCTCTATTTCGAGAGACTTCCAACTTAATTGGGATTGAAAAAGTAGTGGGAGAAAGTGATGGGTTGGCGATCGCCCCCCCTCCCGTCCTTGCTGAACTCAGTCAAATTAGTGCCAATGACTTCCCCTGGGATGTGGATGGTAAAATTCGCCGAGGGTTCCTCTATCTTGATGATGCTCAAGGTAATACAATCTTGAGTTTAGGCTTTCGTTTAGCCATGTCATACTTAGAAACCCACGATATTTCTCCTACAATTACCGAAGACTTTCAGATTACCCTAGGTGAAGCCAGCTTTTATCCCTTTTCCGGCAATGATGGGGCCTATATTCGCAGCAATGATGCCGGTTACCAGATTATCTTAAATTATCGAGGTAAACCAGGCAGTTTTACCACAGTTTCCTTGATGGATGTCCTAGAAGATCGAATTCCCGAAGATTTAATGCGCGATCGCATTATTTTAATTGGTTCCACCGCTAAAAGCTTAAAAGAATCGGTCTTAACTCCCTATAGCAATGAGATTCGAGGCATTCCTCAAGCTATGGCAGGAGTAGAAGTAAATGCTAATTTAATCAGTCAGATCGTCAGTGAGGCTATGAATGGTCGGTTATCCATAAAAAGTTTGCCCGATATCTGGGAATATCTGTGGATTTTTTCTTGGTCAATCATCGGCGCACAATATATTAGTCAATGGCGGTTAATTGACGGTATTGCTAAACTTTATATTTGGCGAACTATCCTCTGTTTTATCATCAGTGCTGCCAGTATTATTAGCATCAGCTATCTTCTCTTTCTCTACGGCTGGTGGATACCGATGATTCCCTCTGTTTTAGGCTTAACTAGCTCGGCATTGCTTGAAACCAGCTATACCCTCTGGAGTAATCTGAGAAAATCCCAACAACAACTACAAGATTATTTACACACTTTAGAATTAAAAGTTGCCGAACGTACCCAAGAATTACAAGCCGCTAAATTAGCAGCAGATGATGCCAATAAAGCCAAAAGTGAATTTCTCGCCAACATGAGTCATGAGCTGCGCACCCCCTTAAATGGGATTCTCGGTTATAGTCAGCTTTTAGGTCGAGACTCCAGCTTGAATTCTCAGCAGATTAATAACATCAAGATTATTAACCAATGTGGTACACATTTACTCAACTTAATCAATGATATTCTTGATTTAGCCAAAATTGAAGCCCGCAAAATGGACTTAAATCCTATGGATGTTCATTTTCAATCCTTTTTACTTGGAGTCGCTGAAATTTGCCGTATCAAAGCAGAACAAAAGAATATTGAGTTCATCTATAAAACTGATGATGAATTGCCAGAAAATCTATTTTTCGATGAAAAACGACTCAGGCAAGTTTTAATTAATTTAATTGGTAATGCTATTAAGTTCACCCATCAAGGAGGTGTTATTTTTCATGTTTATCACCGGATACCCATAATTGATTTAGATTCTAATTCTACAATTTACCCCCTAGATTTTACCATTGAAGATACTGGCGTAGGAATGACTCCTACTCAATTGAATACTATTTTTTTGCCTTTTGAGCAAGTGGGGAGTAAAAGTCAAAATGCAGAAGGAACAGGCTTAGGTTTAGCAATTACACAGCAAATTATTGATTTAATGGGAGGGGAAATAAAAGTAACCAGCAAGCTGGGGCAAGGGAGTAAATTCCAGCTTCACCTTGACTTAAAAAGCCATCATAAGTTTAGTCATAAAGCTAAACATTTCCGAGACAATCCCATTCACGTTAAAGGAAAACCACCTCGTATTTTAATTGTTGATAATCGCTGGCAAAATCGTGGAATTCTCTGTGAAATATTATCGCCGTTGGGATTTGAATTGGCTGAAGCAGAAAATGGTCAACAAGGTTTAGAGATGGTAGAAAAATTGAATCCAGAATTAATTATTAGTGATGTGGGGATGCCGGTAATGGATGGATTAGAGATGATTCGTCATTTACGGCGATCGCCTCAATTTGAAAAGACGATTATTTTAATTTCATCGGTGCGAGCATTTGCGTCCGATCGAGATCGATTTTTACAGTCAGGGGCTAATGATATTTTGTCTAAACCGGTTCAAATTGATGAATTGTTAGATAAATTGGAACATTATTTGCAGCTAGAATGGATTTATGAAACTCACGATATAGAAACTAAGGTACATAATTCTGCGATGATTCCGGAACAAAAAACACCGGAATCTACTGAATTAAAACAATTACACTATGCGGCTAAAATTGGCGATATTGAAGGAATAAAAGCGGAGCTAGGCCGAATTCGACAACTCGATTCAAGTTATCAAGATTTTGTTAAGCAATTGGAAGAAATGGCGGCGAATTTTGATGTGGAAAGGATTGAAGATATTTTGCAAAAATATGTCTAGTATGGGTCATATTGTAAGGTGGAGAATTCCCACCCCACCTCTATCTTCATTGTTGATTTTAACTATTCATTCTCTCCAAAAGTCCCTTAAACAGAGCTAATCCATCGGTTCCTCCTAAAACTGGATCGCTGGCGCGCTCGGGGTGGGGCATCATACCCATGACATTGCCGTTCTGATTGGATATTCCAGCAATATCATTGAGGGAACCATTGGGATTTTCACCGACATAGCGGAAGAGAACTTGCTGATTTTCTTCGAGTTGATTAAGCGTTTTGGAATCGGCATAATAGCGCCCTTCGCCGTGTGCAATGGGGAGGGTAACGCTCCGATCTTTGACGTATAAATGGGTAAAGGGAGTTTGATTGTTTTCTACTTTCAAGGTGATACGATCGCACACAAAGTGCAGTCCTTGATTGCGCGTTAAGGCTCCCGGTAATAATCCCACCTCAGTTAACACCTGAAACCCGTTGCAGATACCAAAGACGAGCTTACCTTGGTTGGCATGTTCAACGATCGCCCCCATAATGGGAGAAAATCGGGCGATCGCCCCACAGCGCAAATAATCTCCATAGCTAAATCCCCCCGGTAGTACCACCACATCCACATCATCTAATGTCGTTTCTTGATGCCAAATTAACCGGGTTGGACAACCTAACACATCGCGCAATACATACACCATATCGCGATCGCAGTTAGAACCAGGAAAAACCACCACCCCAAACTTCACGATGCTTTCCCCCCTACTCTGGAATTAAATCAAAACGATAATTTTCAATCACGGGATTGGCTAACAGGCGATCGCACATTTGATCGAGTTGCTCCTGAGCCTCCTGTTCTCCCTCCGCTTGCAGTTGTAAATCAATATATTTACCAATTCTCACCCCTTCTACGGTTTCATATCCCAATTCTTTTAAGCCCGACTCCACCGCAACCCCCGCTGGATCGAGAACGGAAGGGCGTAGGGTGACAAAAATTTTCGCACGATAGGTTTGAGCCACGATTGACTTGCCTTTAGGGTACACCACTTTTAAGAGTACACCCCCTGTCCTCAGAAAGAAACTGCTACAGTGTGCAATTGAACTCCTAATTCAACATAATTCAACATACATCCCCATGAATCCATTGAATCGGCGATCGCTCTTACGGCTGATCCTCACCAGTTTCCTCCTTCTGGCACTCTCCTTACCCTTCGGAGCGCCCACCTTCGCCCTAGGGGGTAAACTCCCCGAAATCGGACAACCTGCCCCCTCCTTCCAACTACCCACCAATACCGGAGAAGGGGAAATTTCCCTTTCTGATTATCAAGGACAATGGATCGTGGTTTACTTCTACCCTGCTGACTTTACCCCGGGCTGTACCCTAGAAGCCCGGCGTTTTCAACAAGATTTACCAGAATACTTAGAGCGCAATACCCAAATTTTAGGTATTAGCGCTGATGATATTAAATCCCATGCTGATTTTTGCGACAGTGAAGGGTTAAAATTCCCCCTACTTGCCGATACCACTGGGGCAGTGAGCAAAGCCTATGGTTCCTGGTTACGGTTTATCTCCATGCGCCATACGTTTATTATCGATCCCGATGGTATTCTCCGCGCCACGTTTACCAGCGTTCGTCCTGCCATTCACTCCCAAGAAGTTCTCACCCGTTTGGACGAGCTGCAAGCCTAATTAACTGTTTGATTACAGATAATCTTGCACCGTATCAACCGATAAGGATAGGATTTGGGCGATCGCCTCAGTAGCAATGGGACTTGATGCTGAGGCGATCGCCACTACGATGATTGGCTAAAAGAGGTAGTATTATGAACAGTCGTCACTTAACTGTAATTGTCTATAAAGAAAATAACCTGTATATTGCCGAATGTCCAGAAGTCGGTACAGTAGATCAAGGAGAGACCATAGAACAGGGGATCGCCGGTTTAAAACAAGCCACACAACTCTATTTAGAAGAATTTCCCCTCCCGAAAACTTCACCTCGCTTTGTGACTACCATTGAGGTTAACTATGCCTAAGTTACCACGAATTTCTAGTAGAGAAGCAATTCGGGCGCTTGAGCATTTAGGTTTTGAAGTTGTTCGTCAAACGGGAAGTCATATTGTTATGAAACAGACAACCTTTAGAGGCAATTGCCCCCAACCCCTACCCATTTTTAATTTTTATATTGATCTAACTTGCTCTTCCTCTAAGACTGTGGCAAGGTTTGAAACAGACTCTAACCATACACCCAACCATGCCGTTGCAACCGGAACCCGCAGAAAAAATCCAACAACGCTTCTTCTACCAAGGACGTAAATTCAGCTTCGAGGGCGCAACCCTGCGCCTTCCCAATGGCGTTGTCGGTGACTGGGAATGCATTCATCATCCTGGAGGCGCTCTTGCTGTACCCGTCACCCCAGAAGGAAAATTAGTCCTGGTGCGTCAATACCGCTTTGCAGCACAGGGACGACTGCTTGAATTTCCCGCTGGAACCGTAGAAGTGCATGAAGATCCCGCCGAAACCATTAAACGGGAAATTGAAGAAGAAACCGGATATCGAAGTCATAAATGGCGTAAACTGGGTGAATTTTTTCTGGCTCCTGGCTATTCCGATGAAATTATTTATGCCTTTTTAGCCGAAGATCTCGAACTCTTGCCTAACCCTCCCGAGCAAGACGAAGATGAAGATATAGAAACGGTGTTAATGACTCCGCAAGAATTAGAACAAGCCATTGTAGACGGGGAACAAGTCGATGCCAAATCCATTTCCGCCTTCGTTTTAGCCCGTCCCTTCCTCCGCTAAGGAGGTAGGCTAAAGTATTTGTAAAATAGCCAGCAGTATCCAATTACTCATTACTCCCATTACCCATTACCCGGGTGAAGCGCTATAACCTATGACTTCTCCTCCCCCTTCCCTAGAGAAACCCCGCCGTAAACAAAATGACTGGCAGCTTTTAATGCGACTGGCTCCCTATGCTCGTCGCCATGGAAAATTGCTGACAGCATCCTTAATCCTTTTATTGCCTCTGTCGTTGGCTGGCGCAGTTCAGCCTTTGATTATTGGACAAGCGGTTTCTAAACTTAAGAGCGAACCCACTTGGGCTATTTTAGATACCTTATCAGTATCTACCAGTATTAATCTCTTAGGGGGTTTGCTTCTGGTTACGATTCTCTTTCGCCTCCTATTTGCTGGCGTACAAGGGTTTATGATTCAAAAGGTGGGACAACAGTTAACCGCAGATATTCGCGATGATTTATTTGACCATGTTACTGCCTTAGCTGTTAAATTTTTTGACCGCACTCCCGTCGGGAGTTTGATTACCCGGTTAACCAATGACGTGGAAGCCCTCGGAGAGGTCTTTTCCACGGGAGCGATCGGCATTATCAATGATATTGTCTCCATTATGGTTATTGGTGTAGTGATGTTTCGCCAGCAATGGCAACTGGCGCTTCTGTTAATTGGTCTACTGATTCCTGTCACCTTACTGATTATTTATTTTCAACAGCAATATCGAGCTGCCAACTATATCGCTAGAGAAGAACTCTCCAAACTCAACGCCCAATTCCAAGAAAATATTATCGGCATCGATGTCGTCCAACTCTTTCGCCGCGAGCGGTTTAATCAAGAACTCTTTCGTAAAAACAATCAACGGTTTATTGAAGCCATTGATAAAACCATCTTCTATGATTCCGGAGTTTCTGCGACCTTAGAATGGATTGCCCTCGTCGCCGTTGCTGGCGTTCTCGGTTTAGGCGGAATGCTCATTCTACAAGATCAACTCACGTTTGGTATCCTCTCTGAATTTATCCTCTTTGCACCTCGTTTTTTCGACCCCCTGCGGCGGTTCGCGGAAAAATTCACCATGTTTCAATCGGGATTTACAGCCATTGAACGGATTCATGAACTTATGAGTCAACCCATTGATATTCGCGATCCAGAAGTCGAAAAACGCCAAAATCTACAAGTAGGGGTAGATTCACTCAGATCTGCCTTGGAAAAGGAAAAACTCGCTCAATCCCCCACTACAGAACTATCGGAGCTAAAAATAGGTGAAATTCGCTTTGAAGAAGTTTGGTTTGCTTACAAAAAAGATGAATTTGTGATTAAAAATCTAGATTTTACCATTCGCCCTGGTGAAAAAATTGCCCTTGTCGGACCAACTGGAGCCGGGAAAAGTTCCGTGATTCGATTGTTGTGTCGCCTCTATGAACCCACCTATGGACGGATTTTAGTCGATGGTATTGATATTCGCCATTTACCTCAGCAAGAGTTGCGCCGTCATTTAGGCGTGATTTTACAAGATGGATTTCTATTTTCTGGAGATGTAAAAAGTAATATTGCCCTGGGTGAATCCTATCCGTTATCCCAAATTCAAGCAGCGGCAAAACTGACTAATATTGACCGCTTTATTGAAGAGTTGCCCCAAGGATATAACACCCAATTACGAGAAAGAGGCACAAATTTATCCAGCGGACAAAAACAGTTATTAGCCTTTGCGCGAGTCGCGATTCGCAATCCGAATATCTTAGTTTTGGATGAAGCAACATCAAGTTTAGATGTGGGAACGGAAGCTTTAGTCCAAGAAGCCCTCGATCAGCTTTTAATCAATCGTACCGCCATTATTATTGCCCATCGTCTATCCACCATTCGCAATGTAGACCGAATTTTTGTCTTAAAACAGGGGGCTTTAGTGGAAACAGGAACCCATGAATCTTTATTAGCTCAAAAGGGATTATATGCGAGTTTGTATCAGTTGCAAATGTTGGGGACTTGAAGATAGACTTTAGCTATAATTTATGAAAATGGTAGAATACGAACTCTTAATTTAGATTCATTAATGGTTACTATAGTGCTTCGCGCTAGGCTCTCTAGCAATAGGCTTGCTTTGCAATAGCTTGTATGGCTTAGGTTCTAAGGCTTAAAGCTGTACCTCATAGAAGAGAGAAACGCTATAATGCTCCAGATTCTAGGAAATCTCTGCTTTTCTCAATGGCTGAAATAACAATATTTTCTAAGTGACTCGACAGCGCAAAGCGCCATAACGTCCTGAGAGTGGAGGAGAGAGAAAACCTTCTCTCCTCATAGGGGGATCAACCCGTGTTTCGCATTCCCGCAGCAATGCCGTTAATGGTGAGCAGAGCGCCTCGCAATAATTCGCCCTTACTATAGCGAGAAATCACGCCCGATGAGCCACTGGTATTATGTTGACGTAGGCGGCTTAAGAGGGAGACTTGTAACATGCCTAATGGAATGATCGTACGATTGCGTAACTGAACCGATCGCTGAAGTATGGGGTCTCCATCCAAAAGTCTCTCATGATTCGTAATCGCCAGAATCACTTCACGAGTGCGATAGAACTCCTCTTTGATTTGTTCAAACACCAGTTCGAGTCTCCCTAACTCCTCCTGGGGACAAAGTTTTTCCAGGTAGTGCCTAGAAATATGCAAATCTACCTTAGAAAGGGTCATTTCTACTTTCGATACTACCATCTTGAAGAACGGCCATTTAGCATAGAAATATTGCAGCAGTTTCAGATGTTGTTGGGGTTCTTGATCGATAAATTCCTGAAGAGCCGCCCCTACTCCATACCAACTCGGCAGTAAATACCGAGCCTGAGTCCAGCTAAACACCCAAGGAATGGCTCGCAGTCCCGAAAGACCTTTCTTTTTACCTCCACGACGAGCAGGACGGGAGCTGATTTGCAGTTGACTAATTTCCTGGATGGGGGTGGCGTAGTGGAAGAAGTCGAGAAAATCGGGTTGTTCGTAGATCAGAGAACGATAGTGCGATCGCGCCTTAATCGCCAATTCTTCCATAATCTCATTCCAGGGGTCAATATCATCAAACCCACTGCCGAGGACTCCCGCTTGCACCACTGCGGAGGTAATCGTTTCCAGGTTATACAGGGCCAACTCCGGTAAAGAATATTTAGAGGCTAACACCTCTCCCTGTTCGGTTATTTTAATCCGTCCATTAATACTACGGCTCGGTTGGGCTAAAATCGCTTCATAGGCTGGCCCGCCCCCTCGACCGACAGAACCCCCGCGACCATGGAAAATCCGTAATTCTACTCCAAATGGAGTGCCGACTTGCTCTAGTGCTTTCTGGGCCTTATGAATTTCCCAGTTACTACTTAAGAAACCCGAATCTTTATTGCTATCGGAATAACCAAGCATGATTTCTTGTAATGCTGGTTTTTGCTCTTTTAAGGCTTCATATCCACCAGAAATGGAAGCTCGATAGGGGAGTAATTCAAACAGTGCTTGCATCACTATTGGCGCTCGTTTGAGGTCTTCGACGGTCTCAAAGAGGGGAACTACTTGTATCGTACTCACACCAGTGGCTGGATCGTAAAGTCCGGCTTCTTTGGCTAACAGCAGGACTTCGAGAATATCGCTGACATCATTGCTCATGCTGATGATGTAGGTTTGACAGATTTCCCGGCCAAATTCCTGTTGCAGTTGACGCACCATGCGTAGGGTTTCGATGGTTTCACAGGTCGTTTCCGAAAATGGTAATTCTCCTGGAATCAGGGGGCGCAAGGTTTGCAGCTCTGTCGCTAACCATTCAACCCGTTCTTCTTCGCTCAGGTCGTCATAGGATTGGGGTAGAATCCGCAAGTATTGGATAATTTCGTTAATGGCGCTGCTATGGCGAGAACTTTCTTGACGGATGTCTAAATGGGCAAGTTTAAACCCGTAAATTTCGACTTGGCAAATGAGGTCTTCAAGTTCCCGGCAATAAAAACCGGTTTCGGTTAGGGAGCGATGAATCAGTTGCAGTTCTTTCAGGAAGTCTTCACTAGAGGAATAACTGTGCGGGGTGAGGTTACTTTCGGGAAACTTGGGTCTACCGTCTTGGCCAATTAGGGGCCGATGGGTGACTTGAATTTCGGATTGCAAGTTGCGATCGCGAGTTTCTTCTAATCGTTTTAGAATATACGACAACTTTAGACGATAGGGTTCCTGGCGATAGCGAATTGATAGTTGCTCATAAACCACGGGAATCTGCTGCTGGTCTTGCTCTAAGGATTCTAATAGCTCGGGTAGCACATCGCTCCAGTGCAAGGATAAACTCAGGATATCCGTTAAGTATTTAATCGAAGTAATGTACTTTTCTAACACCAGGTTTCGTTGATAGCAAGCTGTTTGCCACGTCACTGAAGGGGTGACGGATGGGTTGCCATCTCGGTCCGATCCCACCCAAGACCCAAAGGTACAAAAGTTATATTGAGGAGGAGTTAAGTTGGGGAATGTGTCCTTGAGGGCCTGCTTAAACCTCTGATAGAGTTTGGGAATGGCATCAAACAGAACTTCCCCAAAGTAGTGGAGGGTATAATCAACTTCATCTAAGACCCTAGGCTTAAATTGATGCAATTCATCGGTACGCCACCAGAGGCGAATTTCTTGGCGTAGTTGTTCGGTTTTTTCATTGATTTTGTTGGCTACAGCCGAGGGAATGGAGGCAGAATTGCCCTTAGTCGCCACTAATCCTTCTTCCCATTGATCCAGTTGTTGCAGCAATTTAGCGATCCGCCGTTGCTTATCCCGAATGGTATGGCGAACAATTTCCGTTGGGTGAGCGGTAAAGACTAAGCGGACATCGAGTTGATTAATCAACGATTGAATCTGTCCGGGAGGCACATTCAGTTCTTTGAGTTTGGGAAACAGAGAATGAAATGTTCCTAAGTCACGACGGATTTTACTGAGATTACCACTCCAAGGTTTGGGTTGAAAATGTTCTGGAGGGGAGAGTTCTTCTGGTTCACTTGAATCTAAGGAAGGGTTAGCAGATGTAGGGGAATCCCAATATTGCTGTTGTTGGCCCCTTTGCTCATAATGCTGTTCAACGATATTAATAAGTTGGAAATAGAGGGCAAAGGCTCGAGTTGCCCGGATGGAGGCGTTCAAATCTAAGTTTTCAATTAAGGCTTGGGTTTGGGTGTTGACCACATTAGGGGCTTGACCTTCTGGGGAGCAGAGGGTACGCATTTCCCTGATTAAGGTGATTAGCTCACTGCCACATTCTTGTTGGAGTACTGACTCCCACAACTGTTCGACTAATTTCAGACGCTGACGCAACAGCAACTCAGAGGTCAGAGTCGCCACGACTTCATTGGAGGAGGAGGGCGAACTATTAGCTGATAGGTTACTCAAGTTAGGGTTTGAGGGGTGAAGTGTTGAACTCATCGAATTCTGATCCAGCTAGTGATACTCAACCATTCTAGGGGGTGAAGGTTGCTTTGACGGGAGTGATAATCGATCAGTGAATCGATCAATAGACTTCTTGCAGAAGTCAGGCAAAAGACGATAGTCATAGCGGAATATATGATTACTGCATTACTATTTCGTTTTCTGCCCACTGATGCAAGAGGTCTCAATATTTCGCGGGCGGTTGGTCTGCTTTTGATTGTCAAGGGGAGATGGAGAACAAACTGTCTATAACGAACAGTTTTCCCTACAAGAGTGGTTTACGTTTCTAGGTTTCTGGATTCGGTTCGGATGAAGTCTGGGGAGGTTCAGTGAGTAAGGGTAGGCGATCGCCGCGAAAAATCTCTTCTGAGTCTCGACCGACTTGCTGCCAGAATTGGCTCACATTCTTTAAGGCTAAGAGGCCAACCACCACGGGCAGGGTTGATAAACTTAAGAGGATAGAGACCCCTTCACTAGAAACGGCAGGGGAAGACTCTCGATCGGATTCAAGGGAGTTAGAAGGTTGCATATTTTTTTTGTAAAGCGATATAAAGTGTCTAGGGAGCAAGCCCAATCCCATGAATTGGATTATGGGGTTTGATCTCCCAACTCATGCCGTTCTAATGGCATCCAATTCGCTCAGTCTATCCTGAAAAAGTGGCTTGATCAAAGCATAATCCCCTATTCCATCCCATTGTGTAATACCATGCATGGAGACTGGTTTGATAGCAACCGCTAAAGCCGTTAGGACAGGTTTGAATCCTGAAACCTAGCTCCCATGATCTGTTGCCTATTGCTTCGTGCCTATTCCCTACTCCCTAGCGTTTAACGCTATAACTCTTCCCACTCCCCCTTGATGTCATCTTCCCTATGCCGCCCATGAATTCTACTCACACAATCGGGACTTGGACAAGTTTATCCCAATGGGCCCAAGATCGGATTGGGCCAGAGGTGGGAAAAGTGAAAGTCCGAGTACGGGGTAATATTCTCCATATTCTTTGTGAAAGCGCTCCCCATTCTCCTTCGCAAGATTGGGTGGAATCGAGTTTAATTGAAGGACTATCGGAGATTTCCCTAGATCGTTTACTGCCAGACGATCAACCGCCAATTTACCAAATCTGGATTTATGGTCGGGTGAGCGGGCCGAATTATCCAGAGTGGACGAAACAAATTGATTTGAATAAGCTGGCGATCGCCTCTGTTCCTAATCCGAGCGATTATGGCGATCTCCCGCCAGAAAACTCCCCTCAGCCCCGAGGAGAACGACCTACCCCAACGCCAGAAAACGGACGTTCAGTAGCTGCGGCGGCGGTTGCTGACCCCATTGAGACTAGCTCTGGAATGGGGATGGTGGTCTCGAATCGTAATTTAGCGGCTGAAGGTAATCCCCATGCGATCGCCCGTTACCTCAGTGAGAGTCTCAGTCCTCTGGGGATTGGAGTTAAGGTTAAGGTGAAAACCCTGAAGCGCTACAATCAACTGGATACTCCCTTTAAGCGGCTCCATGTGGGTATCTATAGCAACTATAGTCCCGATTCCAGCTTACTGGGGCCGAAAATTGCCGGGCAATTGCGGGAATTAGAGCTATCCGGATTTCGGGATGCGGCGATCGCCTGTCAAGTTCATGGCGAACCTTCCCCAGATTGGGTGTTGCTGGTAGATCTGACTCCCCGCTCGGTGATGCTCCGTCAATGGGCGCGATGGGGAGATGTCCCGGCAATTAATCGCCTGATTGACCAAATATTAGCCCCAGAAACCCAACTGCATATCTCTGCTATTCTCAAAGAATCTACCCTACACCTGTTTTGTCGGGGGACAACAATTCCCCAGCAAGACCTGGTCATCCAAAAGATTCAAAGTTTACTCAATGCGATCGCTCCCCAAGGCATTCATGCCGCCACAATCTACGGTCACCTGAATAATAAATCGACCCCGGCTTGGGTGGATTGGCTGGATCTGCCCGCCAAAAGCGACCCAGATTTGCATCCCTCCACCCTAGAATTAGCCCAAAAGGGTCGTCAAGTCGCCCTACAATTTCTGCTGAATCGACTGCTCAACCCAGAAATTGAGCAACAACTCAGCACTGGAGGAATTCGGATTCAAATTCTGCTCAAGCAAGACCTCTTGCATGTGATGAGTGATGCTCCGGTTTGCCCCAATCAACGGCAAGTCGCTCCCCTAGTGGCGAAATTCTTGCGTCAACTGAAAATTCCGGCTATTGCTGGCGTGCGGGTTTATGGACGCAGAGCGGGTCAAAAACTGCCCCGTTGGAACTATGGGGTTGACTTTAAGTCCAGAAAACGCTTGGTTCCGGAAGCGCCCCCAGAATTCGCCGCTAGTAGCGCCTATGTGGGCGATCTAATTGCCCTCGATCGCGCTCCCCATCGCTGGCAAGATTCTCCTTCCTCAGTGAGTTCAGAGCCTCACCCTTCTTCAGTAGCTGTGCAGGAAACGGAGGATCGATCAGCTTCACCCCAGCAGACAGATCCAGCTTCTCCCCCTCAACCTTCGGTTGCCCCGAAGAAGAAGCGTCCGAAAATCTCCTTAGTACAATACTGTCAACAAGCGTTAGTCAGAAGTGGACTTTTGGCTCCTGATGCCCAACCTGCCGCCATTGAAGGCACGCTTGCTCCCTATTCCCCCACTGCCTATTCCCCACTGCCAACTCCTCCATCGAATCCGAGTTGGAGGGATCGCCTAACTCCTCAACTGATGATTGCCCTGGTTTGGTCAGCTCTGGGGCTATTGCTAACGTTGGAAATTGATTGGTTATTGGGGTATAAATTAACCCAATTAGCGAGTCCAAATTCCTCCAGTGCGGCGATCGCTCCAGGCTATTTGAATTTAGGCACAGATCCAGCCAATGCCAGTGATGAGAGTGTGTTAGGAGATCGGGAGGCGACATCAGAGGAGTGTGTAGATAGTTCCTGTTTAAGTCCTCCGTCTCCCTATCCCACGTTTAATAATCAACTGATTGATGAACATTTGGGGCGCTATCATGCCTTGATGTTAGAATCGGGTACGCCTGATGTGATGATTATTGGCTCATCCCGTGCCCTGCGAGGGATCGATCCGCAGCAACTGCGAGAGGATTTGGCCGATCGCGGCTATGCGGATGTGAGTATTTATAATTTTGGGATTAATGGGGCAACCGCTAAGGTGGTGGATTGGGTGATTCGGGAATTGTTGACTCCCGAACAGTTGCCGAAAGTAATCATTTGGGCGGATGGGACCAGGGCGTTTAATAGCGGACGGGAGGATCTAACTTATGAGGCGATCGCCGCTTCTGAAGGATATCAACAGTTACAAGCACAAACCTTAACCCGGCCGGAGTATGGTACACCTTGGTCTGGAAATTCATCACCCCAGACTTCTGAGGATAACGATCTGGGTTTACAGCGCTTTTCTATTACCCAGAGCTACGAACAAGCTAATGATTGGCTTGAAGCCGGTTTGGGGTCGTTGTCTGCGGTGTATCCCCAGCGCGATCGCCTCCATAACCAGATTCAGACCACCCTTTCTCAGATTTTACCGGAAGATACCTCACACCTGACCCGGGTAGAAGACCCGGAAATGCTACAACCGGCGATTCTCAATCCGGATGGGTTTCTGCCTTTCAAAATTGAGTTCGATCCCAATACCTACTATGAGAATCATCCTCAAGTCTCTGGGGCTTACGATCGCGATTATGAGTTCTTTAGTTTAGAGGGCGAACAGGATGAAGCTCTTAGAAATACAATGGCTTATACCCAAGACATGGGCGTGAGTTTGATGTTCGTCAATATGCCCTTAACAGATGTTTATTTAGATCCAGCCCGCACAGCCTTTGAATCCCAGTTTCAGGACTATCTTCGCACCCAACAAGCCTTGGGTTTACAGGTTCAGGATTGGATCTTGCTCTGGTTGGGGGGAGAATACGGTTATTTTTCCGATCCGAGCCATCTGAATCGTTATGGCGCTGAGGCGATCGCCACCGAATTGGCTGAAAATACTGAGATTGACTGGACAAAACAATTAAAAATCAAAAATTAGGTCTAGGGCAAAGGGAATGGTAATCGTGGATAATGGCGATCGCCACTTGATGCTGTTTGCCATAAATCCTCAATGCTTTTTCTTGTGCTTTTTCGGACAAAATTTCCGCACTGGGGCGATCGCCTAAAAACACATGCACAGCAGCTAAATCTGCCATCAGCAACGGGAATAGGGGATGCTCGTGATAGCGAAACTGACTGGCCAAATCTAGAGCCTCTTGCCACAACTGTCGGGCCCTTTCATAATGGCGTTGTTTAGCGTTAATTTTGGCCAGTCCTCGCAGACATTCTGCAATGGCGATGGCGTTGTGTTCCTGGCGATCGCCCGCTAGTTCCAGCGCTCTGCTGAAGTTATCTTTAGCACCGATAAAATCCTGGTGTTGCAAACACAATTCCCCTTGTAACTGCAAGCCACGAGCCAAGGAAAACGGGCGATCGTCCCACAGATCCAGGGCGGTTTGTAAATGCTCCGTGGCTAAGGCATACTGGCCTTGGTGGATATAAAGCAATGCTAGACTATGGTGAGTTGCGCCTAGATCGGGGTGGCGATCGCGCGAGCGATACGGAGCATTATCGCCCCAAACTTCCCTCCGACCTTGCAAAACTTGTAGATAATAATACTCTGTCTTTGAGTAATCCTCACAGCGAAAATACCACACCCCCAAATAATGACAACCATTCGCCGCCGTCAGTTGTCCTGAATTCAAACAGGCTTCAAACCGAGGAAGCGCCAAATCCAACTGATTCGTTGCCAAATAAAACTTACCCAAATTCAACGTCAGCATTGGCTCAATCATCTCATCTAAAACCCCATCCCGATCCAGAGCAGAAGCCATAATTTGCACAAAAGGAGCAATACATTCGCAATGAGAAGGCGTAAACTCGCTTAAATCACTCGGGAACAGCTTAATCGCCTCATATAAATACTCTAAAAGTTTCTGCTGCGTCTCTCGCACTAGGGGATTAACCGGTTCTGATTTGCTCACCTGAGACTGCTCTTGAGCGCGTTTATCCCATTCCCCACCAGAAGCAAACAACCACCTCAGATTATCGGCTATTTCCGTCGGTGCATAGTGCAGCCTTAACCTAAACTGGCGAGTCGGCGAACTGCGTGGAGACCTCTTTTCCTCATCCGTCAACCCCAACCGCTCCCTCCCCATATCCGTCAGTGTATCCCGCAACCCTTCCCTCTGCACCTTCGCAGAACCCAATTGGCGAAACAGCTTTACGCTCCCCTTCTTCGCCGGAAAATCCGGTTGTTCGCCATAGAACTCAATCAAATCTAATAGCGCAGCAGGAGTCCCCCGCACAAAAATCCCGTAATTCTCAGTCCTTAAACGCACCTTTTCCCCAGATGAAGAAAACGCCCCCTGATTCACCTCACACAACAGAGCAGCCACCAGCATCTCCGCACAAGCTTTACGTTTCGGGTTTCGATATTGGGGACGCGGCATTAATAATTAACAATGAATAATTAACAATGGATTTTTCCCAAGCTCCATACCTTACAGTGTAAGCCTTTGAGGGAAATTTTGCCCAAATGAGTCAGCCCTCCTTTCCCAAGCCATTAAGATCGGCGTATAGATATTTCCCCATTCCCTATTCCCTAAATTACCCACCATGAACACTTACCCCGACGACAGTAGCCAATCTTCACAACTCGATACCCATTACGACACCACTCCAGATTACAATCCAGACTTCAATTCCACCCTACCGGATACCAGCCTACCGGAACCCGAACCCTATCCCCACCAGTGGCAACCCCACAGTTGGGACTATAGCACCACCAGCTTGCACAGCGATCCTACATCCAGGAGCGATCCAGACACCTATAGCACCTATGACAAGCAAACCGATCGTTGGAACCATGACCATTATGACCCCAATCGAGACCAGTCCTTGGTTGTCGGACATCCAGCCGAAGAAATGAACGACTGGCACGAGCAGCAAACTGATTATAGTTGTGGAATTGCCGCGCAGCAATCGGCGATCGAGCACCTCACCCACCACCACTACTCAGAAGCTCAACTGAGCCACTATGCCGAACAGCAGGGTTGGTACGACTCCGCTCATGGAACCCATAGTGAGGACTTTGGCAAACTTTTGGCAGATCAAGCTCACGTTCCTGTCGAGAGCCATGTGGGGGCAAATTTAACCGAAATCAGCACCAAATTAAGCCAGGGTGAAGAGGTTTTTGTTGGGGTTAGTTCCACCGTCGAATGGTTGCCAGAAATCATTGACCCCCATTTACTCGCAGGACAACCCGCCGACCATATTGTACAAGTGATTGGCGTAGAAATTGACCCGCAAACCTTGCAACCGACCCATGTCATTGTCAATGATTCCACTTCACCCGAAGGGCGCGGTGTAGAAATTCCCGTCGAGCAATTTCAAGTCGCCATGGATGCCAGTCATGATTACATGGCATCTACAGAAATGCACAATCAACCCTCTTGGTTTACCAGCCATTTAGGAAACACTGAATCCATGACCTTTGGCTGCAAGATTACCTACTGGGATTATGACCATAGAGTTTCGCTTGATGGCAGTAAAGTTGGCACGTATAAAGGCAACAGTTTCTATTGGAATAATGGCAATGTTGCCGGGAATTGGAATTGCAATAACCATCATGCCTACACCGCTAATGGACAAGATTTAGGCTATGCCCAAACCTGGAAAGATGCCGCCTTGTTAATCTACAAGCAAAATAAGTAAAAATAAAAAACAATCCACCGTAGGGGCGGGTTATACCCAAATCTAGAAATCTCACCCAAAACCTCCCTAAACCCGCCCCCACCCTCTCGGAAAACCACGAAAAATGGTGCGTTATATCAAATGCTTAAATGGTTGCTACTTTCTGTGTACTGTAGAGACATGGTGGGGGAGGGCGGGTTTACAAAAATAGTTGTCAGTCTACAAAATTTAGGTATAACCCGCCCCTACAGATATCTGTAGCGTAAATAAATAGATTTGATATTACATTTCATTAACGCACCCGACAAAACTATCGGAGGAAATCATCATGAAATCACTACCTGGAAAACAAGGATTATTGCAAAAATTTGGAAATTGGGCTAAATCTGTTGTCTTTCCCACTAAAGCCATAATCGATAACCGAACAGAAAATACTGAAATTATGGCTGCCAATCAACGGGAGATTGCTGAACAGCAACAAAAAATCCAATTGGAAGGCTTGAAATTGCAATATGTGCTGCAAGAGCAACGGCGCGAACATGAAGCGGAGCAAGCCGCATTATCGCGAGACTTTCAAAGAAAACAAGCCGAACTCTCCAGGGAACATCAAGAAGCTCTGACTCGATATATTCAGGACTCCGAAAACCGCAGGTTAGCTTCCCGCATTGAACATGAACGCTGGCTAGAAGCGCAACGGCAACAACTGCAACGGGAATTGCAAAAAAGCCAGCAGGAATTCAGCCTGTTTATGGCGTTCTTGACGGCTAAAATTAATCGAGATACGGATGAAGAGCGGCGCATTTTAGATAACCAACCTTGGCGGACTCCGCCCAAACCCCTGATGCAATATTATGAGCAATATCGAGACCGGTTGCCAATTCCACCTTTGGTGGTAGTTTCGCCTCCAGATGTGGAATTTGACCGCTATCCGAATGCGGGTTCTGGACTGCCGAGAATGGCGAATGATATTGAGGGAGAATTAAGTCGTTTTCTGGAAAGCCATTATCCGGAACGAGACTCGGAACGCCCGGCGAAACCGATTGCGGGACTCTGGGACACCAACCGGATGAAAGATGGGGCGGCGGTGCTGTCGTTGCATTATCTGTTTGCGGCTGTACCGACGATTATTTTAGAGTCGAAAGTTGCGGGAGATTTGCTCAATTTTTCTCTGTTTTCCTGGGATGCGGGACAATTGGACTGGCAGAAGGAATCGATTTTATTCCAGTTTTCCCACAAGGAATTTATGTATGACGTGCAGCGAGAGTTGGCGCGGGAGTGGGAAGAGAAGAAACAGAAACTGATTGAAGGGGGTTTGGAGGTTAAACGAGCGATTGGTGGTTCTAAGGAAAATGAGTCCAATGAGTTTAACCTCATGCAACTGCTGGAAGAGGAAAAATATGCGGCGCTGGATGTGGAGGTGGCACTAGAATATCGCCCCACGCCTTCGGGTATTATGCGGTTGAAGAAATATCTCAGTCAACTCCATTGTCTCGCCGCAGGGATGGCGCTGGATGACTATCATTTACTGCGTCATGGCGCTGCGCCGAAAATGCCGGAGTTGCTGGCTGAGTTTATTGAGGGGATGCCTGACTATGAGGTGCAACCGCTTCTGGAGATTGTGCTGACTCACTATCAAGCGTTGATAGAAGCGTCGGGTGAAGTGGGGTTTGATGTGCCGAGTTTGCTGTTGGATGTGGCTTTGGCATTCTCGAATTTACCGGATTCTAGCCCGACGCAGCAGTTGATGGAAGTTTCTATTAACCGTTGGCTTTCTCAACGTCAGCTCCCGGCGAGCGGTGAGCCTCTGGAGACTCTAGCTAGTGCCCTGAATATTGCCGATGAGGGGTATGTGGCGAAATTGAATCGCTGTTTGTCGGTGGTGGGAGACTCGCGGCAACTGGATATTGCCCAATCTTGCTATCGTCGCGGGGTGAAGCGTCTGGAAGCGCAGGATTATGAGGGGGCGCGGTATGATTTCGAGCAAACGATTACTCTGGCTCCTCGCGCCATTGCCTATTATCAGCGCGGTTTAGCCTATCGGGGGTTGGGAGAACTCCAGAAGGCAATCACAGATTTAGATAAGGCGGTGAATCTGCAACCGAATCAGGCGAAGTTTCATGAGGCACGGGGGGATGTTTACCGCCAGTTGAATAATATCGAGATGGCGCTGGCGAATTATGGCGAGGCAAAAGAACAGGGGGCGGAAACGGCGGCTCGCAAGTTGGAGGAGTTGCAGCTCTGGTGGACCGATGAGCGCCGGAAGGCGAAGGAAGCAGAGGAAGCCAGGAAACGGGCAAAAGCGGAGCAAAGGAGACGGGAAGAGGAGCGACGGAAAGCGCTGAATATTCCGATTCCGGTTACTTCGACTTCGCTCAGTAACCTTACTTTGGAGTTGGTGTATGTGGAGGGGGGGACTTTCCAGATGGGAGGTACGAAACACGATAATGAAAAGCCCATTCACGCGGTAACTGTGCCAGAGTTTCGCATGGGTAAGTATCCCATCACTCAGGCTCAGTATGAGGCGGTGATGGGGACTAATCCATCTCATTTTAAAGTTGAAGGTGCTAACCGTCCTGTGGAGTGCGTGAGTTGGGATGATGCTCAGGAGTTTTGTAAAAAGCTCTCAGAACTCATTAAGCAACCGGTACGGCTGCCGAGTGAAGCAGAATGGGAGTATGCGGCGCGTGGGGGCAACCGCAGTCAGGATTATGAGTATGCGGGAAGCAATAATCTGGATGAGGTGGGTTGGTATGAGGGTAATTCTGGCAACAAAACCCATCCTGTGGGGGGTAAAAAGGCGAATGAGTTGGGGATTTGTGATATGAGTGGCAATGTTTGGGAATGGTGCGCGGATGAGTGGCATGGCAACTATACAAACGCACCTAACGATGGAAGTATATGGTCAAATAGTGATGAAGGAAATAGTAATAAAAACCGGCTGCTTCGCGGGGGTTCTTGGCTCAACCATTCTGCTTATTGTCGCTCTCGGTATCGTGTCTCGGCTGCGGCGGACTCTAGGCGCAGGCTCTACGGTTTTCGCGTGGTGTGTCCCTTGGCGATGACGACCTAGCCCTTTTCTCTTTATTCCTTTTTTCCTTTACACTTCTTTACTTTTTTCTTTTCTTCCGCCGAAGACCAGAAACCCGGTTTCTTGAAGAAACCGGGTTTCTAGACAGGGGTGGGGGCGGGTTTTTGGGGATAGGATTAGCGATGTGTGATAAAATTGAATCAGTTTATTCACTGCGTCTAACCATCAGGAAAAGCTAGACTCAATTCGAGATCAAATTGCCCCCAATCAGGACAATGGAAAACGCTCAAACCCTTACCATTACCGTCACACCAGAAAAAACGCTGGAACTACCGCCAGAAGTGCAAGCCCGACTCAATCCCGGGGAACAATACTTAGTCTCCATTAGCGAAGAAGCAATTACTTTAACCAAAGCTAAATCAATCCAATCCCCTGCATTTGATTGGCAAAAATGGGAAGCAAACCTCGAAACACAAGCAGATGATTCGGAGAAACTGAGTATAGAAGAAATTTGCGAGATTGTGCGCGAAGTCCGCCAAAATAGAAAAGCTTGATGAAGGTGGTTCTAGATACCAATGTTTGGGTTTCTGCTTGGCTATGGCGTGGTTTACCCGGTCAACTGATTGCTTTGGCAAGAAATCAGCAGATTCATATTTGTAGTTCTCCTGCGTTGTTAGCAGAACTAAAGATGACTTTCAGTTATGAGAAACTGCAACAGAAAATTCAATCTCTAGAGTTTACCCCAGAAGAACTCCTGAGAGGAACAGAAGAATTAGTCACGGTTTATTCTATTTCAGAATTAGATGTCCCCGAATTGCGCGATAGAGATGATCGCGTAGTTTTAGCCACGGCCCTAGCTGCGGAAGCGGATATCATTATTACTGGTGATAAAGATTTATTGGTTTTATTAGAATATCAGCAAATTCTAATTTTGACCGTTAAGGATTTTTTAGAATATTATACTGGGTGATTTCTTGAATTACTTTTTGAGGGTACAAGTGGGGTGGGGGCGGGTTTTGAGGGTTGATGGGTGGGTGTTCTAGATTTGGGTATAACCCGCCCCTACGGGGAATTTAATTGATGTTTATAGATTAAGCATTTATGATGTTGAATATCTATAATTTTAACTTTTAATGATGTTCCCTGTTTCCGTGTCCACCTATTTCTCCATTGTCTCAACCCATAACCGATGAGCTTCACGTCCCTCCTCTATGGTGTATTTTTATTCAGCGTCTGCATCCTCTATTGGTCAAGTCAATCCGGGAAAACGCGGTTTCTGTTACTGGCGATCGCCTCATTAATCTTTTACGCCTCTTGGCAACCCCAATATCTGCCGCTGCTTTTAGCCATGACTTGGGTTAACTATAGTTTAGCCAAAGTCCTAGTTCCCGATTCCGTCCAAGGTTCCCACGGTCAAGATTGGCAGTTATCTAACCAAGAATGGCAGTTCGCCCAAGCGGGTTGGAATCAGCGGCGCTTTTTTATTCTCGTCGTTGGAATCGTCTTAAATGTCTTTCTGTTATTCGGCTTTAAGTACATTCCCTTTGTCCTCGGTTCCGTCGGCGAGATCTGGCAAATCCCCACTGCTACGGCTTCTGCGGACTGGGTGAGTGACAATGTAATCGCTCCCTTGGGACTGAGTTTCTTCTGTTTTGAGGCGATCGCCTATTTAGTTGATGTTTATCGTGGCGCACCTGCTGCTAAAAGTTTTACCAAGTTTGCTGCTTATAAACTCTTTTTTCCCAAGCTAATTTCCGGCCCCATTACCCTGTATCAGCAACTCACCACCCAACTGAGAACGCCTCAATTTCCATCGATCGAAATGTTTACAGAAGGGGTATGGCTGATTGCATTAGGAGCCACGAAAAAAGCCCTGGTTGCTGACCGTTTGGGCATGATTGTAGACCTGAGTTTTACCCACCTCGTCCGTGCCGGAAGTTGGGATTTATGGTTAGCCACCCTTGCCTATGGACTACAACTCTTTTTAGACTTTAGTGGCTATGTCGATATTGTGCGTGGCAGTGCCATTTTACTCGGCTTAACTTTACCAGAAAACTTTGAAGACCCCTATTTTACCACCAGCATTGCCGACTTTTGGCGACGCTGGCACATGACCCTAGGAAATTGGCTGAGAAACTATCTTTATTTTCCCTTGGGAGGCTCCCGTTTAGGATTATTCAGAACTTGTTTCAATTTGCTAATTATCATGTTCATTGCTGGAATTTGGCATGGTGCAGCTTGGGGCTTTATTGTTTGGGGTATTTATCATGGATTAGCCCTTGTTTTCCATCGTTTAATGGATAGTTTATCCAAGCAAAGTCATGCCTTAAAAGCATTTTGGCAAAGTTTACTGGGCACACTATTGGCTTGGGCAATAACCCAATTCATGGTATTTACCGCCTGGATATTTTTCCGTCTCCCCAACTTAAAAGACTCTTGGTTTGCCATTTCCCATTTATTTAGCAAACAGGCCGACCCCCAATTTACCCAGAAAATTTATCTTGATACTCTGGGGATCGATCGCCTACAATTCACCTGGATCTTATTCGCTCTAGTCGGTCTCATGACGCTTCTGTTTTTATTGCAGCGACGCTTGAATTTACAGCTCAATTGGCCCATCAAGTTAGTCTTAATTCCCGTCAGTTTATATTTAGTGTGGTTACTCGCTCCCCAAGGGGCACTACCCTATATTTATTTTGATTTCTAAACAGCGTTTAAGTTGATTTTAGCGATCCCATTCATTATTCTAAAACGTTTCTTCGGCTTCTTTATTATTCTTTATACTGTAAGGTGGAGGCGTTTTTAATTTCGCTCCTAATTGATATCTTAAAAATGAGCATTATAGCGTGAAAAATGGTTTTCCCATTACCCATTACCTATTACCCTTCTGCCGCGCGAAGCGCTATAAATATCTTTTTCTGGCATCTTGGGCTTATGTCGGCTTATGTCTGAGTAGGTGATAGTGCTATTATATCAAAGGCGATCGCCCCCAAACCCCCCTCTCCATTCTCCTTATCCCAGGGAGTATCAGGGTTTAGGAGATCGCAAAGTCCATAAACTTCCGAGTTTCCGGAGAATGAAACGCTAGCACAATGTCTTCTTTCGGTACTCCTTCTCTCAATAACTCAGTCGCAATACCTTCCTCCGTCCAGTCTTCTTCGATATAGATTTTCTCATTTTTGATTCTCACATAAACTGAAATCGCTCTGACTCGCTTTCTGGAAGTCCAACCAATATCAAACCAAAGATATTGATCCCTTTCTTCATCAAAGGATAATATTGTATCTATTCCCTCCAAGTTAGGGGTTTGGCTCGCAATGCGATCGTATTCAGTTAAGATTTTCTTGACTAGGAAGCGATGTTTTTCTAGTTTATCCATTGGACAATCTCCTCATAAGCAAGATCGATAACAATCAACAAGATTTTGTATTCTTCAATAACCAAATCAATACCTTTTTGTTGAAAAAACGTTTCATAAATCCTTTTTTCAATCGCTAGGTAGATACGGTCAGTTGGACGAATTTGGGATAATAGGGTTCGATATAAAATGTATTGTCCTAAAGCACATTGAAATTCATGAATAGCAGAGAGACTTAAAAAGCTTTTAATCTCGACGACAATGTTTGTATCTTCTTTCTGTACAGAAAATAGCTTTTTACCGGCCAGATCGGCAAATAGAGTAAGTCCTTCATATCTAATAGTATAAGGATCGCGAACAATTTCCCAACCATCTTTAATCAAGGCATTCTTAAAGCTTTCATGATAAGTGTCTTTGGCTGGCATTTTCCTCCTATGTGTGAGTTGAGGATACTGGTATTATAGCAAAGGAGATCTTCCCCACACCCTCCTCCTCATTATCCCTATCCCAGGGAGTATCAAGGTTTAGACGATCGCAAATTCTGTAAACTTCCGAGTTTCAGGGGAATGAAACGCCAGTACGATGTCTTCTTTCGGTACTTCCTCACTCAATAACTCAGTCGCAATACCTTCCTCTGTCCAATCTTCCTCTATATAGGTTTTGTCGTTGGTTATTCGTACATGAACGTGAGTATTATTAATTCTTTGTTCATTGACACAATCTATTGACATCCATAGATAGTGGCCTCGATTTTCATCGAAGATTAAACAAGTTTTATATTTCTTTTTCTTGGAGCGATTCGCCAGTTCATTGTATTCAGTTAGTATTGGTTTGATCGGGTCGCCATATTTTCTCAGTTTATCCATTGTATAACTTACTCATTTGTTATATTGACAACTAATAAAGAAACGTGATTTAACTTAACTGCCCCTTGAATAGATTTTCTTTGAAAGAATGTTTGATGATTTTCATCGTTCACTGCCAAGTAAATTTCTTGATATTCATCTTGAGCTAATTGAATCATATTTCGATAAAAAATATATTACCCTAAAGCATTTTTAAAGTCTTTGATTAAGGATCGACTTATGAAACTTTTAATTTCAATAATTATTTTGCGTTGCCTTTGTTCATTTCCTATAGCTAAGTCGGGATAAAGCTCAACATCTTCATATTCAAGAGGATAAGGATCGGCAACAATCGTCTAACCCTCCTTAATTAAAGCATTTTTGACGGTATTGTGGTAAGTGTATTTGGCTGCCATTTTCCTCCTATGTGTGAGTGAGGATACAGGCATTATAGCAAAGGCGATCGCCCCTCCAGACCCAGCGATAGCTCTCTCCCCACTCCACCTCATCAGGCGATCGCAAATTCCGTATACTTCCGCTTCTCCGGAGAATAAAACGCCAACACAATATCTTCTTTCGGCACTCCTTCCCTCAATAACTCAGTCGCAATACCTTCCTCCGTCCAGTCTTCTTCAATATGAATCTTCTCATTTTTGATTCTCACATAAACTGAAATCGCTCTGACTCGCTTTCTGGAAGTCCAACCAATATCAAACCAATTGTATAGGGATCGCGAACAATTTCTCAACCATCTTAATTTTTGTTTTATAAACGGTCTCTTATATTTTGGGTTTAATGAGATAATTGGAGGCGCTTATCTAAAAAGGAGATCGCTTTGGAACGTACTTTTCTAGCCATTAAACCCGATGGTGTACAACGAGGATTAGTGGGTAACATCATCAGTCGCCTGGAAAGCAAAGGCTTTACGTTAGTAGGCTTAAAGTTGATGAATGTCAGTCGGGAACTAGCCGAGCAGCATTATGCTGTGCATAAGGAACGGCCCTTTTTCAGTGGTTTAATCGAGTTTATTACATCTGGCCCAGTAGTCGCCATGATCTGGGAAGGGGACGGAGTTGTTGCATCAGCACGGAAGATCATCGGTGCAACAAATCCTTTAAATGCAGAACCCGGAACCATTCGGGGCGATTTTGGGGTCGATGTTGGCCGAAATCTGATTCATGGTTCAGATGCTATCGAAACGGCTCAAAATGAAATTAACCTATGGTTTAAGGAAGAAGAATTAGCTTCTTGGGAGCCGAGCCTGATGTCCTGGATACGGGAATAGGCAATAGGCAATAGGCAATAGGCAATAGATAATAGGAAATGTCCTAATATCATTTCTATTTAATCTTGCCACGAATTGATCCTTGAGAGGCAATTGGCTCTAAGCCCCTTGTTTAATGGGAACTTCATATTTCCTATTGCCGCTAGATTACGGTTTGCTCAGAAGTTTTGGCCCGCTCCACTGAATGCCGATCGCCCCTAGGGGGGCAGTTACAATTATACTCAAAACGGCGATCGCTAAAATGGTTTGTCCTGTTACTTCTGTCATTGAGGTCATTTTACCGTCATAAAATAAACTCAGGGGCACTGCACCAATGGCTGCTTGTACTGTTGCTTTGGGCCAATAGGCAATGATGCAAAAGAGCTTTTCTTTACGGTTCAAATGGCACTTGAGTAAGGAAAGCCATACCCCCACACTGCGAGCGAGTAAGCCCAAAAACAGAATCAACAAGCCAATCCCCAATACTTCCACACTGATTTGATTCAGGTCTACTTGTGTGCCAATATAGACAAATAACAGGATTTCCGCTAACACCCACACTTTACCAAATTTTGCCGCCAGTCGATGGGCAAGAGTATCATATTTTTCCAGAATGATAAACCCGATCGCCATAATTCCTAATAAACCGGCGATCGGAATGAGGTTTTTCACCGCATCGACTTCGGTAAACTCATAAAAGAGCACCGCAATCATCGTAAATATAATTACTTTTTTGGTATCCCGGATATGATAGCGCTTAAAGAACCATACCAAGCCAAACCCAATCCCCGCCCCAATGGCTGCACCCACGAAAATTCCCAGGGGAACACTCACCAATACATGGGTTACATTTAACGATTCACCCGTCGCTAAACCAACAAAAACACCAAAAATAGTAATAGCAAATACATCATCCACCGATGCACCAGCTAATACTAAAGTCGGCACTTCTTTGTGTTTTCCCCAACCCGCATCCTTAAGTTCGAGCATGGATGGCACAACCACGGCTGGGGAAACGGCTGCTACAATAAACCCCAGCATTCCCCCTTCAATCCAGGTTAAATGTAAGAGAAAATGGGATAGCAGTAAAATCACGCTGCCCTCAATAATTCCGGGAATACAACTGAGGCGAATGGCTGGCCCACCAATGGTATTTAAGGTAGCGCGATTAATGCCCAAACCAGCACGAATCAAAATCACAATTAACGCGACTGTTTTGAATTCTTTCAAGAGCGCTAAAACAGGATCGCTTACCCAATCGAGAAAACTGGGGCCAATGATTAATCCGGTAGTGACTAATCCCAATAATCCCGGCATTTTGATCTGTATAAACAGATAATAGAAGAGTAGCGATACCAGGATTATTAAGGCGAATTCAAGTAATATCATTTCCCTATATACATGTACGGAACAAGGGGCTGAAGCCCTTTGCCCCTCAAGGATCAATTAATGCAAACATTTAAGGATTTGATACAATGCGAAGTTTGGGGAATAGGCAATAGGCAATAAGGATGATGTTTAAACCAATCTATCGTAGGGTGGGCAGGACAAAAGTCATAGAAGTTGAATACCATTGCTACCTCACCTGCCCACCTTACCGGCTGTCCAATCTTCTATTGTTAGTCCGGGAACCTGCTGGAAATCCCGTTGGTTGCGGGTGACAACTCTAGCACCTGTCGATAGGGCAATAGCTGCAATCCGCATATCTTTTTGCAGCCGATTTTTGCGTAATGGAGGGTTGTCTTTTAAGAGTTGTTTTAAACACTGGTCAGCTTCGGGTGTAAAGTCAAGAATTTCCAGAGTTTTTAAGAAATTTAGGGTCATGGAGAGTTTGGCATATAATGCTGGCAGATTATTGATCTGTGAGGGGTCGTTGATTCTCCCGACCCAACCGTTGAAGAGTTCTTGGACAGTAATAATGGTAACCGCTATCTGGTTTTTGTCTGTGTTGGCTGTTAGTTGGGGATGGTTGTAGAGAATTAAGGAAACACAGTCCGTATCTAGAATATATGGAGACACTTTGAGTTGCTCCTACTGGTAATAGGAGGGATCGACTTCTGAGTTATCTTCTGAATTGCGTTCGGCATGAATGGAGTCCATAATCACTTCAAAGTCAGGGTCATCTCTAAATATACCAGCAAATCTTTCCCATTCTTGTTCGAGGTGCGGGGGGTTTGGGGCTGTGATTTGGGATAAGGTTTGTTTGATTGCGGTGAGTTCTTGTTCTAAGGTGGCGACTCTGGTTTCTAGGGGATGAAGTTGCTCGGTTATGGATGGATGGGCCATAGCTGTTTGGGATGGGTTGGGTGTGTCGAGACTATTGTAACGTCGGCAGGGCAAAAGTTGTAGAAATTGAATACCATTGCTGTCTCACCTGCCCCTACAGGATAACCAATTAAAAATTAAAAATGGATTTGTATGGGTGAGTTGGTGGGGTGGGGGCGGGTTTCCGCTTCGCGGACATGAATAGAGAATTGATTTGTGGGTATTCTATATTTGGGTATAACCCGCCCCTACAGGATAACCAAAAACCCCTGCCCAGATCAAAGGGCTAGGGGAATTTAAAATCAGAAACTGCTTTAATTCATTCTTCTCGATCGCCGATTAAGCATGACCCAAGGCTTTAGAGGCCGAAACCCCCGCTTGTCGCAGTTGCCGCGAATATTGGGTGCTAACTAAACCGACAACTGCCCATTGGGTTAACACGGAGACCATGACGGTCACGGCTGATGCATGGTTGAGGGCTTCCCAGGGAAAGATAGTAAACATCCACACAAGGGGTATATTGTGAGGCTCGGCAGACAGAACCAGGAATAGAAGTGGAGGTAAAGTAATAGACCCACCGATCGCTGCGGTTGCCCAAATTCCGCTTTTCTTGGATTTCATCATCATCATCAGTTGGGCAACACTGGCATAAACGAGCAGGACAGAAAAGCTCAATAACAGGTTGAAGATCCCATGGATAACATTGCCCTCATCTCCGGGCCACATTAAAATCCAGGGTAGGATAATCAATTGAGCTTCGACTAAATTTAAGGCGATCGCTAATAGAGCTGGACTTTTATCTCCAGATATCAGGTCTTGAAATAGCCCCTGATGCCGAGTTTCCGACATATGGCGATACCGTGCCCAATCGACACACACCTGTCTTTGAGGAGATAAAGCGGCCATTAATCCCGCAAAGAAAATTAGGTTGAAAACCAGCAAACAATAGAGATTTTCAAACTCATGTCCATGGGGAGCTAAACCCAGAGTAAAGACGCTGAAGCATCCGGTTAACCAAAAGGACTGTTGTTTGCTGATTAAAGTCTTATTGGGATTGCGGAAGCAGCGATCGATTACCAGCCAATTCCAGGTTATCCATACCCCGCAAGTCACCACCATGGCTATACTTAAGGTCACCACGGTCTGACCAATAGGCAGAATAAACCAATGCCAGTCCATCGAATGATCCAGCAAATCGATTAAATCGTAATTAAAGAGCTGAATATGATCCAACCATTTTTTCTCAATGAGATAGGGAATTAAGCTAGAAGGCGAAACCAGTTTCAGGACATCAATGGGCGCATCTTCGACGCGCATCAGGGATGTGAAAAACAGAAATGCTGTAACCAAAGCACCGCCTAACCAAGCTTGGAAGCCACCCATCCAATGACTGACCAAACCGAAGAGAATGGAACCACTGAAAAAGAAGGCACTACAAGCCAATAGCACTCCATAATAGAGAGCAAGTAATCCTAGGGGCATATCTAGATTTATCGCTGCCCACAGATGGAGGGGAAAAGCCAGGAAACAACCAAAATAGAGTAAGCTGGGCGCTCCGAGCAGTTTACCCATCAAAATTTGTTGGGTAGACTGGGGACTCAGGCGAATAAAATTGAGGGTTCCCTTGCGCTCTTCTCGGTCAAGGTCACTAATAATTAAATAGGTTCCCCCTACCAAGAGGGCAAACAAACCAACCATAGTTAACCAGACAAAGAGATCTGACCACCAAAGTTGCCAGTTAACTTCAGGATTGCCGAACCGATCCATTAAACAACGTAACTGGTGATAATAGTATTCGGCATTGCCTCCGGTACAATAGCGGTGATATTCGCTATAGCGATTGGGTAATTCATTAAGGAAGCCAAAGAGTACCAAGATTTGGGTAAATAAAGACATACCACCGGCAACCATGATGTTCCGAGTCTTAAACCGGCCTTTGAGTTCTCGGAATAATTGGGGGTTGATCTCCCCAATTGTATTCATTAAATCTAGTCTCATCGTCATATATCCTTTATAGGGGGCACAAGGTTAGATCTGTGAACATAATAGATATCTGCATATCCAATTACAGATGTTCGTCCTTAGATTAAGATGCTTGTTTATGACCCAGTTTCAGGAAGATGGTTTCTAAGTCTTCCTGAGTGGCGTAAAACTCAGTTACCGGTAAATTCGCGCTCACGAGCGATCGCAATAACTCGGCGCTCTCTTCTGGGGTTCCGTTAAAGTTGACCCGCAAATGACCGGATGAGAGAGTTTCCCATCCATCCACTTGGGAAAATTGTTTAAGTTCTGTAATCAGTGCATCTTGAGATCCTAGGGTTGCGATCGAGATTTGTTGACGACTTAGCCGTTGATACAAATCCTTTAGGGTTGTACTTTCCACTAAATAGCCCAATTCCATGATTCCCACAGACGTGCAGAGTTCTGCCAAGTCACTGAGGACATGGGAAGAAATTAAAACTGTCATTCCCGCTTCTTGGAGAACTTTAATAATTTCCCGAAACTGCATCCGCGCAATGGGGTCTAATCCCGAAACCGGTTCATCAAGCAATAAAACAATAGGTTCATGGATAATGGTTCGGGCTAGGGAAAGTCGCTGTTTCATCCCCCGCGAGAGGGTGGAAATCTGACTATTACGTTTATTGCCCAGTTGTACCAGTTCTAGCACATCATAGAGGCGTTGCCGACGGCGCGGGTCTTTGAGTTGATATAAGCGGGCAAAATAGTCTAAATAATCCCAAACTGTTAGATCGTCATAAACCGGGAAATCGTCCGGTAGATAACCAATACGCCGTTTTAGGCTGGGGTTAGAATGGTCTCTGAGGAGGCGATCGCCATTAATATAAATCTCACCTGTTGTTGGCTCTTCAGCCGCTGCCAACATACGAATTAAGGTCGTTTTCCCTGCACCGTTGGGGCCAATCAAACCATAGACTTCACCACGTCCGACTTCTAAATCTAAGTCGTTGACTGCAATATGACGATCAAATTGCTTGGTCAGTCCAGAGGTACAGATTGCCAGTTCTTTTCCCATAATCCCTAATTTAAAGCTTAAGTATCAGCCTAGCCTGTAGGACTGGGATTTGGCAGTATTGTTTCCAAAAGTGTAACGGGTTCGCTCAGTGAACGGTTTGATCTCAATTTTAAGGTTAACGGCCTAGGGTTTGATTGGCGATCGCCGGCTGTAATGAGGGAAACTTATTTGACTTTCCAAGAGTTACAGAAGAGGGATTCATATCAAATCGGTGAATCACCCGACCCTGTAAAGTATGATGCAACCAAGGTGTATTCCCTGCGAGGGATGTCAGAGTCGTGTTATCTGGAGTCCAAGATACTTGAGGGTCGAATACAATCAACTCTGCGGGTTGCCCCACCTCGAAACTTGGTGGCGTTTGATGTAAGCATAAAGCTGGATGGGTACTTAAGCTGCGCCATAATTGGACAGCTGAGAGTTCTCCCGTTTCTACTAATCCTTGCCAGAGTAGGGGTAGAGCTAATTCTAAGCCGATCGCCCCTGCCGGAGCCGTTTCAAAGCCGACTGTTTTTTCTTCATAAGTATAGGGCGTATGGTCAATGGCGATCGCATCGATCGCACCTTGGCTCACCCCCCCAATCAAGGCTTCTCGATCTTCAGGATTGCCCAAAGGAGCCGTTAAGCGGAAACTGGGATCGTAGGGAGCAAAATTATACATCGACTCCATTCCCTGGCCAGATGAACGGCGATCGCCGTGGTGATGGGAAGAAATGGCCTCCGTATCCAATAATAAATGCATCCAACTGGTACTTGCAGTGACCGGAAGTCCTCCCTCCTTTGCTTCTTGAATCAACTGTACAGACCGTGCAGTAGACACTCGCATTACATGGACGTGGGTTTGGGTTTGGGCGACCAATTCTAGAAGTGCCGCCAATGCTGCGGTTTCGGCGGCGGCGGGAATTCCGGGTAAGCCTAACTGGGTAGACATCAGGCCTTCGCGCATTACCCCATTGGTGGCTAAATCTACTGCCAATGGCCAGATGGCTACCGGTTTTCCTAAGGGCCCGGCATATTCTAATAATCGTCGTAAGAGGAGTAAATTGGCGATCGCTAGGCCATCACTAAACCCCACCACACCCACACTGGCTAACTCCGCCAACTCATTCATCTGTTGCCCTTTCACTCCTTGGGTAAGCGCCCCCCAAAAGGAGAGTTGCACCCCCAGAGACTGAGGCGCTTTCCCTTTCAGCAGAGATACCGTTGCTGGGTTATCGATGGGTGGGTCAGTCGTTGGCAATACACCCACTCGAATAAATCCCCCGGCTCTAGCTGCACAAACTAAAGACTCCAAGGTTTCCCGCTCTTCAAACCCCGGTTCCCCACTTTGACTATATAGATCGACCAATCCCGGTGCGACGATCAGTCCTTGGCCATCATGCACTTCAGTTTCTGGGGGATAGAGATCGATAGACTCACCTATGGCTTTAAGTTTGCCATCATCTAACCATACATCTTGAATCTGGTCGGTTTGGGCGATGGGATCGATCGCCCGCACTTGTTTAAGCAGCGTACTCATGAGAGGTTTAGGCTATGGGAGGATAAGGGAGTAACCCGATCTTGCCCTCTCCCTAAATCCCTCTTCTGCGGGAGAAAGGGACAGGGGGATGAGGGGCAACCCTTTGATCAATGGGAAAATGTTATAGTTGGCTTTTATTTTCCATTGCCCATTGTCTATTGTCCGTTGTCCCTTGTCTACTTTCGAGATATGATTTTGGCATTATCGCGCCGCTCTAACCTCTCTCAACACATTGATTTTCCGGTTGTCCTCTGGTCGGGTCAATCGAGTCCCCGCAATTTTCCAGCGAATGTTTATCCCTTTCGCGCCAATAGTCATTTCCTCTATTTTGCTGGTCTCTCCATTCCCCGCGCAGCGATTCGTTTAGATCGAGGCAAGCTAGAATTATTTGTGGACGATCCTGCCCCAGGTTCGGTATTATGGCACGGCCCGGAACCGACTGCGGCTCAATGGGCAGAACAAATGGGTGCTGATGCCCATTATCCGTTAGCTGCTTTAGCTGAGAGAGCCGAAGATGCCGCAACGCTACCGGTGCAAGATTGGGCAACTCGCCAGCAACAAGCCCAATGTTTGGGTCGTTCTGTATCTCCTCTGGAGGGTCAAGATTTAGAGTTAGCTAAGGCAGTGGTTGAGTTGCGTCTGTGCCATGACGAACCGGCTTTATCAGAAATTCGGCAAGCCGTCGCGGTGAGTGTCGAAGCGCACTTAGCCGGGATGAAGGGGACAACAAAGGCTAGTACGGAGGCTCAGGTGCGATCGCTCATTGAAAGCGTATTTATTGCCCATGAAATGACTCCAGCCTATTCAAGTATTGTCACGGTTCATGGGGAAATTCTACATCACGATCGCTCTCCTCATCCCTTAACCCCTGGAGATTTATTGCTCGTAGACGCAGGAGCCGAAACTCTGGGGGGATGGGCATCGGATATTACCCGCACTTGGCCGGTGAATGGGCAATTTTCTCCCACTCAACGGGCAATTTATGAGGTTGTTTTAGCTGCCCACGATCGCTGTATTGCTCAAGTCAAACCCGGTCAAGAATACGAGGAAATCCACTTAGAGGGAGCCTTGGCCATGGCAGAAGGATTAGTGGATTTAGGCATTTTAATTGGCAATCCAGAAACCTTAGTCGAACAGGATGCCCATGCCCTCTTTTTTCCCCATGGAATTGGTCATTTATTGGGTTTAGATGTCCATGATATGGAAGATTTGGGTGATTTAGCGGGTTATACTCAAGGACGCAAAAGGAGCGATCGCTTTGGCTTGCAGTTTTTGCGATTAAATCGTCCTCTCCAACGAGGAATGATCGTTACCATTGAACCCGGATTTTATCAAGTTCCAGCAATTTTAGATAATCCCCAATTCCGCCATCAATATGATAAACTTGTTAGATGGGAAAAGCTTGCCCAATTTAAGGATGTACGCGGGATTCGTATTGAAGATGATGTATTAGTTACAGACCAAGGGGCAGAAGTATTAACAGCACAATTACCAACGACTCCAGACCAGATTGAACAAGTGATGATTAACTAGCCATAGGCTTATTTGCCTGCACCAAAGGTTCCAATTGTTTATCAATGCGGCGAATATGATTCACAAACCAATCGAGTAAATTGCGTTGCACTTGATCTGCAACGAGATTGAAATTCCGATTCATTTCAATATCACTCTTAATCTGGGTCAACATCTGCACAAAACTCTGATGGGCATTTTTATTGTCACAAGCTACAGGACACTGATAATTATCCATACAACCTTCTTCATACCGAAAATGAACGGCCACATAGCCATCGAGCATTTTCAAAATACTTTTAATTTCTCGGTTCGATTTTTTCGTCTTCAAGCCTTCTAGCAATCGATCCATTTCATCTAGCAACTGTTGATGTTGAATATCTAATAAGGGAATTCCAATTTCGAGAGAATCTGTCCAAGTTCGTGGCATAATCCACCTCTTTAGGCTTAAATAGGAAAAGAATTGAAACCGATTCTAACATGACTCACAGGACTGAAAGTTGATCAGATAATAAAGATTTCTCCAAAGTCCTGACATAGGGTATAGGAAACAACATTTGTTTTGAACTAATACCGTAATTACTCCGGATTAGTCTAGGGTGCAGTAGAAAAAATAAATAACCCGAAGAAACAACAAAACAGAATTTCTATGACTTCTATTTCTTCCTGGTTTGCTGAAAGCACACCGGCCAAAATTTCTCGTAAACGGCTTCCTCAAACCCTAGTAATCGTTCTGATTTTTACTAGTATGTTCACAGCGTATACTTGGAAATTAGCCGAACTGCAAATTATTCGGGGGAAAGAAAATCGAGAACGAGCAGATAGTAATCGCATTCGCCAAATGCCTGTCCCCTCAGACCGGGGAAATATTTTCGATCGCCAGGGAAAAATTCTAGTCTCCAATCGTCTCTCTCGGTCGGTTTATCTTTGGCCCAAAGAGCGATCGCCAGAAGAATGGGAAATTCAAGCGCAACAGTTAGCAACCGTTCTTAATATTTCCCCCAAAGAAATTATCGATCAACTCGCCGCCGATCGTTATCAATCTCGCCTACCAATTCGTATTTACCGCAATTTGAGCTTAGAAGAATTTACCGCTCTTTCCGAGTTCAATCTGATTGGGGTAGAAATTCGCTCAGAATCGAATCGTCTCTATCCCCATGGAACTTTAGCCAGCCATGCGATCGGTTATGTAGGAGAAGCCACCCATGAAGAACTCGACGCTAACCCAGATTATCCGATGGGGATGATTGTGGGCCAAATGGGAGTAGAACGGTTAGCCAATGAGCAACTCAAAGGTCAATGGGGTGGCCGGTTGGTGGAGGTGAATGCTAAGGGAGAAGAGTTGCGAGAATTGGGCTTATATGAATCTCGGTCTGGGGATTCAGTACAGTTAACCTTAGATCTAGAGTTGCAAAAAGCCGCTGAACAGGCTTTAAGAAACCGTCGGGGCGCAGTGGTAGCATTAGATGTTAAAACAGGCGGAGTATTGGCCATGGCTAGTGGCCCGACGTTTGACCCACAAATTTTTACCCGTCGGGTGACTCCCGAGGAGTGGGAAGAGTTACAAGGAGAGGATCAACCCTTTTTGAATCGCGCTCTACAGGGTTATCCTCCAGGAAGTACATTTAAAATTGTGACCGCAGCAGCAGGGATGGAGTCGGGGAAGTTTAGTCCCTATTCGATGTTAATGACTTCTGCTTATATTACAGTGGGCGGCATTCAATTCCATGAGCATAGTGGGGGTTATGGGGCGATCGGGTTTCGGGATGCCCTGGCTTACAGCAGTAATACCTTTTTCTATAAGGTGGGTATGGAAGCCGGAGTCAAGGCGATCGCCGAATGGGCCGAAAAGATGGGTATTGGCAAAACCACCGACTTAAGTCTCTTGGGGTTAGAAGGAGGACGGAATGGTTCTGTGCCGACTCCCGAACAAAAGCAAGACCTCTATGGTGAGCCTTGGTATCCTGGAGATACGGTGAGTATGTCCATTGGTCAGGGTTTGGTTTTAGCTTCTCCCTTAGAGTTAGCCGTAATGATCGGTAGTATTGCCAATGGGGGAATGCGGGTTAAACCCCATTTATTGGCTTCGCAAACGAATATCCAAACGATGCAACCGGAACCGACAGGATTATCTCCAGACACCATAGCAGCCATTCGAGAGGGTTTAGTGGCTGTGGTGCAAAAGGGAACGGGACGAGGGATGAATGATGGTTCGATTCCTTTGACGGCTGGAAAAACAGGGACTTCAGAGGTGTTGGGACAACAGTCCCATGCGGTATATGTGGGATATGGTCCCGTCAGCGATCCCCAAGTGGCGATCGCCGTAGTGGTGGAAAATGGCGGTTATGGTGGCAAAACCGCTCTACCCGTAGCTCAAGCAATTTTTCAGGCTTATTTCCGCCAGTAGAGCAGGAGAAATTGTTAACCTAGAGAAGATATCCTTTGAGTCACGAAAGATGAGTAGTCAGGAAGGAAAGGCGATCGTTAATGAATTCAAAACCCAGATATTTATTTTGGGTGGGTTTGTCACCCTCTTCTGGGTAGTCGAGATTGTAGATCTGCTCTTTTATAGCGGAGGGCTAGATCAATATGGCATTTTGCCGCGCAATATTATCGGTTTGCGAGGCATTCTCTGGTCTCCGTTCTTGCATGGTAATCTTCCCCATTTAATCGCCAATACAGCTCCCTTTTTAATGTTGGGATGGTTGGTGATGTTGCAAGAAACCAGCGATTTCTTTTGGGTAACAGCCATTACCATGTTAGTGGCTGGTAGTGGAGTTTGGCTATTTGGGTCCCCAGCGTTTCATATTGGCGCAAGCAGTTTAATTTTTGGCTATTTGGGGTTTTTACTCTTTCGCGGCTTGTTTGAACGCAATTTTTCCTCAATCTTTCTTTCCCTAGTCGTAGGTTTTTTCTATGGCGGTCTCATTTGGGGAGTGCTTCCCGGACAACCTGGGATTTCCTGGGAAGGTCACTTGTTTGGACTCCTTGGAGGTGTGCTAGCTGCTCGCTTTTTAGCCAAGCGTAAACACAGCACTTCGCGTGGTAATGGGTAATTGTTGATCTCCGCGTCCCTCCTATCCCCCTGACATAGTCCTGAAATCCATCTGCTCTCAACGCTTTGCTAAAGTAATAGCTTTGACTGTAGTCACAACCTAAGTGTTTTAATAACACCTGCTGTTCAGCCGTTTCGATCCCTTCGGCGATCGATTTCAAACCCAGTCCATGGGCCATTGCCAGAATGGTTGTCACTAGAGATACTGAAGCCGTATCTTCAGGAATTTCCCGAATATAAAAGGTTGATAGACCATATATAACTCATTCTGGGAAATAGCAGGAGCCAGAAACTCCTTTTCTCAGAAGCAAAGATCGCCCAACCTTATCGATCTCTCAAACTAATTCAATCTGACAATCATCTCCAATCATAAACCGTAGAGCTGTTGGACGACGAGGAGCAACGTTTAAGCGAGCGCGTCTACCTACCACACTATCCACAATGCGTTGTGGGATATTTTCTAAGGTTGCTTCTGCTAAAATCACGCTGTGTTCAATATCGACTTCTGTTAAGGTTGTGCTATTAGCAATACTACTATAGGGGCCAATGAATGTATTTTCGATATGACAATTCTCCCCAATAGCAACAGGGCCACGAATAGTGCTATTAATTACTGTTGTCCCTTTGCCAATTTTCACACGACCAATCACTTGACTTTGAGGATCGATAGTTCCTTTAACCTCTGATTCTAAGCGGGTATCGAGAATAATGCGATTGGCTTCCAAAAGATCGTCTTTTTTCCCGGTATCTAACCACCATCCTTCGATCTGACGCGCTTCTACCTGTGTTTTGCGATCGATTAAGACTTGAATGGCATCCGTAATTTCTAGTTCACCTCGTGGCGACGGTTGGATACTGGCGATCGCCTCATGAATTGCCTCAGAAAAGAAGTAAATCCCCACTAGTGCTAGATTTGAAGGCGGGTCTTTCGGTTTTTCCACCAGCTTTAAGACTCTTCCCTGAGTATCCACTTGTGCCACACCAAAAGCACTGGGATTAGACACGGTACGCAATAAAATGAGTCCATCTAGGCTATTTTCTTTAAATTGGTTCAAAAATGGAGTTAAGTCGCTTTGAATAATGTTATCGCCCAAATACATAACGAATGGGTCGTTTCCTAGAAAGGGCTGTGCCACCTTTACGGCATGGGCCAGACCGGCGGGTTTCTCCTGCAAAATATAGGTGATTTTTGCGCCAAACTGTTCTCCATTCCCAGTAGTTGCTTTCACCTCTTCTCCAGTTTCGGGACTAATAATAATGCCAATATCGGTGATGCCTGCGCCCACAATCCCTTCAATCCCATACCATAAAATGGGTTTATTGGCAACTGGAACCAATTGTTTGGCCCCCGTATAAGTAATGGGACGTAAGCGAGTTCCTTTACCACCAGATAAAATAAGTGCTTTCATGATTAATAGGGAATAGGGAATAGGGAATAGGGAATAGGGAATAGGGAATCACCGCGTCTCCCAACTCCCTGATTACCCTAATAAACTAAGTTTTCGGCATATTCGGCTAACATTTTCTGTAAACTTTGCCGCCAGTGGGGGGCAGGGGTTCCGAGAAGATCGGCGAGTTTTTTGCCTGAAAGAACGGAGTAAGCGGGACGTTTGGCGGGGGTGGGATATTGGTCGGTGGTAATGGGAAGCACTCGTTTAATTTTTAGGGGAATGCCTAACTTTTGGGCTTCTTCAAAAATGGCGATCGCAAAATCATACCAACTGGTCACTCCTGCATTCGTGTAATGATAAATACCTACTGTTTCCGAATTCAGCTTGGGAATCAATTGGGCGATCGCTCCCGCCAAATCCACTGTCCAGGTTGGCGAACCCACTTGATCGTACACCACACGCAGTTCTTCCCGCTCTTGACCCAGACGTAACATGGTTTTGACAAAGTTACCCGTCATGCCATTTCCATACACCCACGCAGTTCTGAGGATGGCAAAGGTTGCACCACTCTCTTGCACCACCTGTTCGCCCTGCAACTTGGATCGCCCATAGGAACTCAGGGGGTTAGTCTGGTCAGTTTCCAAATAGGGCTGATTTTTACTGCCATCAAACACATAATCCGTGGAAATATGGATTAACTGAGTCCCAGAAGCGGCTGCTAAACGGGCTAATTTTCCCGGTACTTCCCCATTCACCTGCATGGCCAAATCAACATCCTCTTCGGCTTTATCCACTGCGGTATAGGCAGCTCCATGCACCACAATATCCGGCTGCAAATCTTGCCAAAAGGCTTCCACCTTGTCAAATTCCGTTAAATCGAGTTCATTGCGATCGATTCCTCTGATCTCTCCCAAGGATGTCAACAAGGTGACCAACTCTTGGCCCAACTGCCCTTGGGCCCCAGTTACCAAAATTCGGGTCATGAATACACCTCAGCATCTGACAATAGCTTACCCGCCCGATCCTTAGTGGATAAGGTCGGCTCTAAGCCTTCAATTTGCCAATCAATGGCGATATTGGGATCGTTCCACAAAATCGATCGCTCGTGTTGGGGAGCATAATAATCACTGGCTTTATACAGTACCTCTGCTATTTCCGACAGCACGACAAACCCATGGGCAAATCCAGGCGGAATCCATAACTGGCGATGATTTTGGGCGCTTAACAAACAACTAACCCACTGGCCAAAATGGGGGCTGCTTTTGCGGATATCCACAGCCACATCTAAAATTTCGCCGACTGCAGCACGGACGAGTTTACCTTGGGCTTGTTGAATTTGGTAATGCAGGCCCCTTAATACTCCCTTCACGGAGCGAGAATGATTATCTTGGACAAACTCCACAGATTGGCCGGTAATTTCAAAAAAGCGTTTGTGATTATAACTTTCAAAAAAGAAGCCGCGATCGTCTCCAAAAACTTTGGGTTTTAGGATCAGAACGTCGGGAATTTTTGTTGGAATACACTGCATAAGGGAATAGGGAATAGGGAATAGGGAATAGGGAATAGGGAATAGGGAATAGGGAATAGGGAATCCCTGCGTCTCCCCATTCCCCGATTCCCCGATTCCCAAGAGGGTATTAACGAACGGTTTCTAAGCTGCGGATTTTGGTGTCAAATTTATCGGTTAACAGACTTAAAATAGTCCGTTTGCGGACTTTAATGTTGGCACTAATATCCATCCCGGCTTGCAAATCCAATTGTTTATCATTAATGGTGAAATACTGTTTATCCAATTGAATTTTGGCTGGGAATGCATAGAATGGGCGGACTTGCGTCGGCTCTAGGGCATCTGAGCCAATCCAAGTCAGAGTTCCTTTAATGGTGCCAAACTCAGAAGAGGGGAAAGAGGAGACATCTAACTCCACTTGCATCCCTTCATCGACAAAACCAATATCCTTGTTTGGGATATAAACTTCAGCAACCAAGGCATCATTGGGAACAATGGAGAGTAGGCGCTCTGTGGCTTGGGCTACGTGTCCTGTCCCGGCTTGTAAATCAAATACCACACCACTAACAGGCGCTCTCAATTCCTGATAACCCAGAGCCTGTCGAGCTTTGATCAGTTCTCCTTCAACTTCGGCTAACCGTTTCTTGGTCTCAATTTTAGCGCGGGCCAGTTGGGAATCGATTTCAGCAATCCGGCGTTGGTTATCGGCCACCCTAGTTAAAATATCCTTAGCAGAAATGGCGATCGCATTGGATACAGCTTCTTGAGATTGGGCTTTTTCTACCCGCAACCGTTGTTCCTCAATCTCGAGTTGTTCAATTTCCCCTTCTCTAGCGAGCAACTCGTCCTGATAGCGTAGCACTTCCTGTTCTTGGCGATCGTATTGGAGTTGGGATAGGGCCCCTTCTTCAACCAAGGGACGAATGCGGTCTAGGGTTTTCTCATTAATTGCTAGGGTTTCTTCGGTTTTTTGAATCCGATTAGAGATGGCACTCGCTTGGCGTTGGGTACGGTTAATCTGTTTATCCAACTCAGCAATTTTCAGCCGAGCCGCTTCTACCCTTGATTGATACTCAGCACGCGAAGCACTCAAGAGTCGGTCTTGGTTACTATTAAAGGCACTACTGACCGCTTGATTTGGGTTATAGCCATCGAGTTGAGCATTAAAGTATTCGTTTTCTGCCAAGAGGGTTTGACGCAAACTAGCTAAAGAGGCTAACTCTGGAGGACCACTTTGGATATTTCCACCTGAGAGAATGCGATCGTAAATCTCTATTTCTTCTTTCAGAGTAATTTCTTGCTTGGTCAGCGATTCAATATCCGCTTGGGGGGCTGTGGGGTCAAAGGTAATTAATAGTTCTCCTTCTTGTACCACATCCCCATCTTCAATCAAGATTTCCCGCACCATTCCACTGGTAGGGGATTTCACTTCATTGACCGATCCTTGGGGTTCGAGTTGTCCTTGGGCAGGAACCGCCTGTTCTATTTCGGCGATCGCCGCCCAAGCAATTCCCGACGACGTAATCAACAGGAGCAGCCACACCAGGACTTGAGACCAAATCACCGGCCGCTCTAGCAATATGGGTTGTTCGATATAGGTTTCTGTGTATTTGGCTTGTGTTTTCATAAATCTTGGTAATGGGTAATGGGTAATGGGTAATGGGTAATGGGTGATATTCTCCATTCCCCCATTTCCCTACAACTGGGAGTCCTGTTGCTCAAACAGACAGTAATACCGTCCTTTGAGAGCCATCAGTTCAGCATGGGTTCCCTGTTCAACAACGGAACCTTGATCCATCATAATAATTACATCTGCATTGCGCACTGTCGTTAAGCGGTGCGTAATAAAGAAGACCGTTTCTCCTTTGAATGTTTGGGCCAGATTTTGGCACACTTGTCGCTCACTATCATAGTCTAGGGCAGAGGTGGCTTCATCAAGAATTAGTAAGTGAGGTCTTTGAAGGACAGTACGGGCGATCGCAATCCGTTGCCTCTGTCCCCCAGATAAATTCGCCCCTCTCTCGCCCACAACCGTGTTATATCCTTGGGGCAAGGACATAATAAACTCGTGAGCTACCGCCACTTTCGCTGCTTCGATAATTTCCTGCTCCGTAGCATCGGGGTTCGCCAAAGCAATATTTTCTTGCACTGAACCATTAAACAAAAGCGTATCTTGGAGAACCACCCCAATTTGCCGACGCAGGGAGTACAGCTCTACCTTACTCACATCTAACTGGTCTACCAGGATACGGCCAGAACCTGGTTCATATAACCGTTGCAGCAGTTTCATCAGCGTGGATTTACCGGAACCACTTTGGCCGACAATTCCCACAAACTGTCCTTGGGGAAAGTCTAAATTCACATTCATCAGTTGCCAGGTATTCGCGCTGGCAAACCGGAAGGACACATCTTCATACTTCACATGGCCATGAATAGGAGGCATGGAAATATTGGAACGGTTCGCTTCATCGGCTTCTGGATTGGCATCAAGAACATCAGAGAGTCGTTCAATGGATAGCCCAGTTTCCTGGAAACTTTGCCACAGTTGAATCAGGCGCAATAGAGGGGAGGTTGTATAACCCGCAATAATCCGGAAGGCAATTAACTGTCCCAAGGTAAAGGGGTTATCCGTCGAGGCAGTTGTCAGGACCATTTGTGCTCCAAACCAGAGAATTAATAGTCCAGAGAGTTTATTCAGGAATCCGCTAATGGAACCAGCGGTACTAAAGGTGAGAACGGAGCGAAACCCAGATTTAATATATTTGGCGTATCGTTCTTGCCATTGCCAGCGGGATTTTAGCTCAATATTCTGGGCTTTTACTGTTTGAATCCCGGATAGCACTTCTACCAGATAGGATTGCACGTCAGCGTAGCGTTCGGCTTTGTGGCGCAGTTGGCGGCGGACAATAGGCGAAGCAACGATGGTTACCAGGGCAAACAGGGGAACGGTAGCCAGAGCAACGAGGGAGAGCTGCCAGCTATAGACAAACATCACGGCGATGTAGACCACGGAGAAGACGGCATCGAGAACAACGGTGAGGGCTGTTCCGGTGAGAAATTGACGGATATTTTCTAATTCGTTAATCCGTCCAGCCAGTTCCCCAACCCGTCGGCGGTCAAAGTATTCTAGGGGTAGCCTGAGCAGGTGGGCAATGACTTCTGAGCCGAGTCCCAGGTCAATACGGTTGGTGGTATCGACAAAGAGATAGGTTCTCAGCAGGGTGAGAATGGCTTCAAAGATGGCCACCCCTAGGAGGAATAGACCCAAAATATCTAGGGTGTCGATGCTCCGTTGTACGAGAACTTTATCGATAATCACCTGGGTGATTAGGGGGTTCGCCAGACCAAAGAGCTGGACGAAGAATGAGGCGATAAAGACTTGGATCAGGATGCCCCGATATTTAATTAGGGCAGGGACAAACCAACTTAGGCCAAATTTTTCCCGTTGTCGGTCTGGGGGGGACTGGAGCAGCAGCACTTGTCCTTGAATTACGCCCCATTCTTCGGCAAAGTCGGCAACTCGCCTGCGGGTAATGCCTTTTTCGGGCACTGCCATGACCACTTCTCGTTCGTTGATCCGGTAGAGGATGGCAAAGCTTTGGCCCCAGGGAATCATGGCGGGGCCTTTGATACGGTTGATGGATGCGGCGGGCAATTGCACCATTTGTGCCTGTAGTCCCATCATTTCGGAGATCGCCCCACAAACCGTTAAGGAGATTTGCCCAACACTTCGCAGTTGATTTTCTAGGACTTTGCGAATCACATCCCGACGGAAGGAGACTTTCATGAACTGGCTCAACATCTTGAAGCAGGCCATGGGGGCATCGATTTCGCCTTTGCCGCGTACAAAGGGATAGTTGATGCGATCGTCATTGCCTTGTTCGAGTTCGGGGATCTGTTCTGGAGCGCGACTGATATCGACTCCACTGTCTTCTCCCTCTAGCTGTTTCCTAGGGGATAGGGTGCTAATGGGGGCTTTTTTCAGGGGTGGCTTGACCGGAGTTGGTGAAACAGTCTGGGGCCCCGTGGGAGGGGCAATGGGGTCTTCTGTTTCTTGGAAGAGGTCAACCGCTAATAATCTGGCTCCCCATCTGCCTTTAATGGGTAGTCTTTGATTGGGTTGTTCGGCCAGGTCATTCAGAGGGACATTTGAGCCGGCAGTAAAGTCGCCTACGGTTCCACTACTGACGAGCCACAGGCGGGAGGGATTGAGGGTATTAATCAAATCCCTGACTTGCAGGTTGCCAGAGGGTAAGTTAACCGCCGTGGCATGGGCGATCGCCTTAAATGTCAGTTCTTTTAAGTCTGCCGTCCCATCGGCTCTGCGACCGAGTTCCACACTCAGTAGTTCAAAGACCTCACTGATGGAGACCTGTTGAGCGAGGCTCTCTCTAAATTGGGGTTCGCGATCGATTAAGTGCAGAAAGTCTTGGGCATCTACAGTAATACAAATAACTTCCGTGGACGCGAGGGCCGTTTCACACCCACTCTGGCGAAACAAACTGGCCCATCCCATCACCTCTCCGGGTTCAGCTCGTTTTAAGCTCACCGTGGTTTGTCGCCGTTGGTCATAGCCTAAAATCCGCACTTGACCTTGATAGAGGATAGACACTTGAGCGGGCACTTTTTCCCGAATGATAATCGGTTGCCCGATCGCATAGCGCAACAGTTTACATCCAGAGGTTAACTGCTCTAAGCTACTGGGATTAAGCTGATCGAAGGGATGGACTTTGGCTAAAAATCCCTGGATTTGAGAAGGCGAGACAGCTTGAGTCATATCAATTAGAAATTAAAAATTAGAAATTAAAAATTGGGTTTCATCGGTTTTCTTGTTCGTCAGATGACCAGAGGGAGCGGATAGGCCCTAGTTTTTGGACTTCTTCTCGCATCCAGAGTTCAAATAATTCATCAATTAACTGTCGTCTCATCGCATCATCAAATTTGGCAGGAATGAATTTTTCCAACCGGACGATAACATACCATTCTCCTAAATTCCGGGGCGGCCAGAGTTGAGCTGGCTGGGAAATCGAGAGCAGTTTGGCCAGGATGGGGTGGGGAGTCGAGACGGAGACCGGTCCTAACACTCCTCCCGTATGAGCCTCAGGCCCTTGGGAGTATTCGCGGGCTAGATTGGCAAAACTTTCTTCTTCTTCTTGAATCCGAAAGTAGATTTCTTGGGCTAATCCCAGGTCTTTGGTGCGAATCAGGGAATATACGACCTGATCGAGGTGGGTTTTGCGACTGAGAAAGTAGGATTCAACTTTATTGCCCCAATTGGCTTGTTTAAATTTTTCGATCAGCAGGGGACGGATGGACACTTCTTGGAATTGTTCGGCATTCATGCCCTGATTTTCCAGCCAAGCCGCTTTGTCTTCTGGAGTGGTGAATTTCAGTTGACTGTGGACGGATTTGAGGGCAGTTTCAATTTCTTCGGGAGTGCAGGAGAAATCGGCGATCGCCCGATCAATCACTAATCCGCGCACCACATGGGGCATTAATTGATAACGGGTGAGTAGTGTTAAAATTTCATCCGTTTGAATGACTCGGTTGCCGACTTGTAGAATTTCTACCATTGGTTCTCATCAATAAGCGATCGCAGTTAAATTAGATTTGGCCGGTTTCCTTCTCCCCCCTCCTGTCTATAGGACAGTTTCCGCAAGCGGACATGAACAGGTTAATGGAATTGGGCGCTTCCCATGAAGGGCAAAACCCTTTAGTTTTTTTAATGATACAGACTTCCAAAATAGGATAGCATCCCGATCGCAATTCAGCGCGAATTTGGGCAGGGGATAGGGAGATGGACGAATGAAGATACGCGGTGATGCGCTGAAATTCCCTATTCCCCATCCCCCATTTTATCCCGACGCTCTAAACTCTCCTGTGCCTTTTCCTGGCAGGTATGTAATACTGGATCGTCAGGTTGCATCCCTAAAGCGAGATCGCACACTTCAAGAGCTTCGCGATCGCGTCCTAAATTCAACAGGGAAATCGCCTTATTTTTCCAAGCTGCATAAAAACTCGGTTCTAGATTCAGCGCTTGTTCAAAACTCGCCAAAGCTAACTCAAAGTTCTGCAATTGAAACTGAGCCATTCCTCGGTTATACCAGGTTTGCTCATCGTTAGGGTTAACCGTTATTGTGCGATCGTAGGCCGCGATCGCCTGTTCAAATTTCTGTAACTTAAATAATAGATCTCCTTTCATGGCCCAGGCGATCGCTGACTGAGTATTTAAACTCAGTGCCCGATCCACATAGGCGATCGCCCCCCGTAAATTTCCCTGTTCCTCCTGCTCCACACTCGACTTCATCAGCGCCCTCATCTTCAACTCCTGTAATACCTCCTCTGGTTTATTCGTCTCAATACCCATCTGTTGTGCCAACCGTTGCACCATCTGGGGTCGTAATTGCAACAAATGCAATACCCCTGACAAACTATTCAAAGAAGGTAACTCTAGACGGGGTTGAGGACGTTTCTGAGGGGGTTGAAGATTCTCTTTAGGCTTCTCTTGGGGTTCAGGAGGTTTAGGAATCGGAAGTTTCTCGATCGCTGGAGGCTCTAGCACCACCGGTTTTTCTTCCACTACCGAGGGTGACTCGTCTACCTGCGGTTCTTCGATGACTTCCGGCTCTGCTTCTCTGGGGCGCTCCAAAAGAGCCAAACCAATTTCACGGGAACATTGTCCCAAAGGTCTAGGATAAACGTTTGCTAACTTGACCATCCGTTGAGCTAACTCCAGATTAGGCGAACGAGACCCTAAAACCCTTTCACCAAAGCGCTCTAACCATGCCAACCATTCTTCTTCAGTTGTGCGCTCTTGCCATTGGCTAAAAAATTGATTGATTTCTTTGAGGCTCCATCCTTGGGTATTTACCCCTTCCAGAAGCTGATTAAACAGGAATTCATAGTGAGTATAACTGAGGGGCGGTTTTTGAGAGGAATCAGCACTAGCAACTGAAGCCCTGCGTAGCTTCTTCGAGATCTGTTGCCACCATTGAGATAAACGAGCAATCAGACTTCGCCATACTTTCCGCCAATCTACCATATGAGGAATTTATGTGAACGACGACGTGTAAGCGCACCCGTTCTTGCTGGTGGGTTCGCTGTTTCAACTCTAGACCAAGCTTGTTTTTCAACACAATCGGAGCGGCGGGATTTGAACCCCACTCTCAGATTATAGCTAACGCTATTTGAATGGCTAGAAGCTTTGCCAAATCTTCCTTGTAGAACCTTGAAAGGAAAATAGGCAGAAAATAGGCAGATGTCTGACAATTACACTAAACAGGCATGGTCTCTGGTGAATGAGTATTTCCACTCGAACTCCATTGAGCCATCCAAGTATGTTGACCACGAATTGGTGAGGCTTTACCTCAAAGCTTGCCAGAGAAGTACCCCGAAGGGAGTAAGCATTAGTCTCCAGGGTAAGCGCTTGTACTTGCGCTTTAAGACAGCTACCAAGGCAACAACGGCTAACAATTCTTGTAATGAATCCTTCACCCGTGATGGTTGCGTCAATGCTCTAGCGAAAGCCTTAGCAGTCTTTGACAAGCTCAAAGAAACTGATACAGAGTCCGAATTCTGG
>DDLS01000097.1:0-415 GCA_002340255.1 Cyanobacteria bacterium UBA2566 | reverse complement strand
ACCATTGGGGGTGCCATTGAGATTGTGAAGAAAAACTATCTCTCAGGATTTGACAAGTGCGGTAGGGACAGAAGCGATGGAAAGCTCAGGACTAACACTTTGGCTAATTATCGCTCAACCTATGGCTCTTACCATGCTAGGCTCAATCCTACTCTCAAGCTCACTGGTGAAAACATCATCTCTGAAATTACCAGAATTTGGTCAAACTTATTTACCATTTCTGGCTCCCAAACTCTTTGCTCCAAAGGGTTCAAAAATGCCTACACAGGAATCTTGAAGCTTTTGAGAGACACCAGACTTGATGGAGAATTAAACAAGGTCACTAAGCACTTTGGAACAATTCGGATTGTAAAAAAACAAGAGCAACAAACCATCGATATTGAGACCTTCCTAGATTTTAGGGCTAGAGTTTTGG
>DDLS01000057.1 GCA_002340255.1 Cyanobacteria bacterium UBA2566 | reverse complement strand
CGACGACCCGATTTGTATGAAGCGTGGTTGGAGCAAGGAAAAATTTGAAAGTTATGTCACATTTTTCAATGGGTTATCAACGGTTGCCCTCATCTCCAACCCCCCTTCCTCTGCGCCTAATCTTGTCGGGGTTTCATTGAACTACAATTATGCTTATGGTTAATCGAATTAACTATAGCTCTGCCAGAGGGGAGGAAGGAAAAAGAGCCATCGCTCCTCATGACATCACGAAGCACTACCAGTAAATAATTCTGGCTTAGTTTTAACGTAGTGTTCCCAGGCAATATCTATTTCTTCCAGGAAAGGCATACAATGAATTTTTTCTGGGTAGTTAAATCCCTCAAAAGCACAACCACCAGCACAGATGAAGCAGATTTTGCAGTTACGACAGTTGTCTAAAGTCATAACGTTTCGTTCTGTCCATTGAGCTATTGATGAATGATTCAATTCAAAGTTTGGATCGTAGGTTCCAATACGAAACAACGGATTACCAACTGCCTCAAGACAGCTATAAATATCCCCTTTGGAATCAAAGATGTACATTTTTCTCACATCTTCACAGCGATAATAATTAGGAAAACGGGGTTTCTTATTCACCATGTCTTCTACATAACTAAAACCCAAAAAGTGACGGATATCAAAAACATCTCTGATTTCTGGATTTCCTCTAATGAGACACAGCAATTCAACCAGTAAACTTGCTTCATTATTTTCAGGATAATCATCTAAATTATTATGATTCGTGACGGGAGATAAATAAGCATGAAAGTTTGGATGATTGCACCAGCCTTGCGTTTGAATGAACTTAGCCAACTCAGACATATAGTTTACATTGTTTATATCTAAATTAACCCGTAAAACGATTGGCCAGTTAGCTGACAAAGCTGCGTCAATTCCCGAACAAATTTTCTTAAATGAAGGCGTACCATTACGAAAGCAACGCCGTCGATCGTGAATTTCAGCAGATCCATCTAAAGTCACTTGGATGTGCCGACAATTTTCGTCTAAAGAACGAGTTTCCACAAACTGAGTTAATTCTGTTCCATTAGTAATAATATTATATTTCCATTGTAAAGCACCTAGACGTTCAAGTAAGTATTCCAGAACTTGTAAGTTCGCTTTATTCCGTAATAATGGTTCACCTCCAGTGATTGTAATTTTTGGAAACCTCTTGTTTTTTATGAAATCCTGGACTTTTTCTTGATGATTGGCAATCACATTAAAGGCTAGATCTACTTGTTTTGAGGTTAAAGTTGAACCTGAATCTGACTTGTTTTTTTGAAAGCAGTAGGGACAATCTAAATTACAGTTCATAGAAGTTATAAAACCATAATGACTGCTTTGCAAATTTTCAGACATTCCATCTCTATTGAATGATTGTTTAAATGCCGTTTCAATCATTACTTCTTCTGAGGTGGCTTCAGTCCAAAGATATCCCCTATCTATAAAATAATGTAAAATATCTGCACTTAAAACGTTCTCATCGATTGTTCTGGTTTTTTCTCCTGCCTGAAAAACTGTATAAATGTTTTCATTAACTTGAGTCGATGCGCCCAAAAACAGATTGCTCAATAACCTGACTGGCTTTCCAGTGGCTGTTCTTGTCTCAAATAAATGATTGTATTTACTTAAATAGTACATATGCTTTATTCTCCGTTACAAATAATGAATCGCATAAACTGAGTTATGATAAGTGTCCATGAACACAGCACCAGTCACAACAGAAGTCACAACAAGTGCAATATTTATTAAAACCTGGATTCGTATCACCATCGAATAGCTCAAACATTTCCTTGTACAATCCTTGAGAAATTTCTCCAAAAGGCAGTTCCGAATCAACCGATTGGGTGTCCAGGGTTAGATTAGAATTTCCTGGCTGAAGAGTTTCTGTACTAACAGAGATAACTTGAGACATGAGCTTTTAAGGTTGATTGACTTTTAAATGGTATTTGATTGATTGAGGGTTAGGCAATAGGAAAATGTAATATTTAGTATGAACTTTTCTGAGAAAAAAATGAAGTCCATTTGGGAACTATCACTAAATGTCAGCAATCATCGGAAAATGTAGGATATAATCAGAGCTACTCTGACATGGGCGAGAGAGGATGAATCTTAAGGAAATGTTAAAACTCGCAGATGAGTTGGTATTGGTTAAGACAAATCAGCACCTTGATGATTTGCAAGAAGCGGTACTTCGAGGAACAGTCCAAGGTAAGACATACCAAGAAATAGCTGATAAATTTCGCTGTTCTGAAGGTCATGTTAGGGATGTAGGTTCTAAATTATGGCAAATACTCTCAGAAATGTTGGGGGAAGATGTCCATAAATCTAATTATCGAGCTACAATGGGAAGATTACAAGTTTCTATTATATCTTCCAATTGCGCCAAAGACTTTGCACAGATTAGTAATTACAATTTTTGTAGGGATGCCTACCACCAGTCAAATATACCCAATACTCAAAATCATTCCACAAACCCTGGCAGCAAAGCAACGGAAAACCTGCATCAAGATTTGAGTGAAATGCCAGATTTCCCGATTTTTTATGATCGCACAGATGAACTCAAAACTCTGAAAAAATGGATTCTTCAAGAAAAATGTCGTCTGATTACTATTGAAGGAATAAGTGGCATTGGTAAAACAACTCTGGCAACAAAAATAATCCGAGAAATCAAAGATGAATTTGACTATGTGGTGTGGCGGACTCTAGAAAATTGCCCAACGCTTGCCCAACTAGAAACGAATCTAATCGATTTTCTTTGCCAGCAACCAGAAATCCAGTCAGCTCCTCAAGAAACTAGGGGATCATCCCTGCGTAAATATCTGCAAAAATATCGCTGTTTATTGATTTTTGATGATGTTCAAAATCTATTTTGTCCTGGAAAGCTTGCAGGAGAATATAAACCGGAAATGCAAGATTATGGAGTTTTCTTTAAGCAAATTGAGGAATTATCTCATCACAGTTGTTTGTTGCTTATTGGTTGGGAACAACCGAGAGAAGTTGCCCAGTACAAAAGCAAATACGATGCCGTTCGCAGCCTTAGACTGACAGGGTTAAACTACAAAGTGGCTGTAAAAATATTGAACGATCGCGCGATTGCCAGTTCTGAGATTAGTCAATCGCTGACTTCCCTCTACCAAGGGAACCCTTTATGGTTAAAAACATTGGCAACTTTAATGGAAGATTTAGAATTCAGCCCCAGTGAGTTATTTGTCGAGGACAATATTATACTACCTGAAGATTTAAAAGATAATTTAGCTCAACAGTTTAATCGGTTATCGGAAACTGAAAAAGAAGTCATATTTCTGTTGGCGAGAGAGGGCAAACCTGTTAACCTAGCAAGATTACTAGAACATCAATCCATCTCCTCCTCAGACCTACTAAATGCTTTACAATCTTTAACTCGGCGTTATTTAATTCAAAAAGAGGAAAAATTTTATGCCTTACAGCCAGTATTACAGCATTATGTGATGAGTTTGATGCCAAGTAGAAATTAATGGCGATGAATGGGATGCAAACTTGAACACGGTGGGAAAGGAGGAGTCTTTGAAGGCGGAGAGTTTTGAGGCGGGATTGTTAGATTATCCTCACTATACTCGACCGGCTGAGTTTCGCGGCCAGAGGGTTCCTGATGTCCTGCTCTCAGGGGATCATGGTCGAATTGCCCAATGGCGCTACGAGCAGCAGATCAAACGAACGAAGGAGCGACGACCCGATTTGTATGAAGTGTGGTTGGAGCAATGATTGCTTGTTAAAACGAAAGTTTTTGGAATAGATCGGCCACGGGTAAGGTAAAGCCAGGAATCACCTCTTCACCGTCTAAAGCGTCAACAGATTTCAGCAGGCGACGGGTTCTTGGGCAGAGCGATAAACCAAGACAGACTCCTCTTCTGTCACTCTGGGAAAAGTAAAATCGAAGTCCAATCCTAAAACTTAGTCAGGGCATGATGTTGAGAGATCGCAAACTAACAGAAACTCAGAAATTTTGTTTTTTTCTGAAATCCTTCCCTCTGGATCGGCAGCCGATAAGACTAAAGCTGAACGGATAGACGAGCCACCATTAAATCGGGAGTCGGTTTGTAATATTTTTCCTAAATCAGTAATCATTCCTCTACCCATGGGAGAAGAGAAAAACTTGGACATGGAAAGCGGGCTAACTTTAATCTCTCCGGGTAATCCTTCTTCTAAAGCGGCTTCTGCCTCTAGGGGAGAGGTCAAAACTTGCCGAAAATCTTCTTGCCCCTCTGGACTGAGAAATTTAAGATAAAAACCGAGTTGGTTGCTTACTCTATCATCTTCAGCAAAGGCTTCTAGATCTCTAACCGATAAATATAGCGTTTCTCAAATAGATGAGGTACAATAAAAAGTATGCTTTCATTGACCAGTTTTTTACTCCTCTCTTCTAATGTACCTCACTAATTCGATAAAGGCTATATAATTCCAAGGAGCCATAACTTAACACAATTCTTTCCGCGCTATAACTCGGAAGGGCGGTAAAAATAGCTGTCGATATAGTTAAGATTCCAGCAGTTATACTTTGAAGAATTCCTAATCTTTGAACTTTTCCCCGGATTCTTGACCAACTCTTGATTTTTATAAGAAGACAACTCCTCAAGCTTTAGAATATATTTCTATAGAACTCTTTCCAAAATACTGAGGTAGGGCTTCTAATCCAGAGCAGTTAATTAACGTCAGTTAGGAAAGACAAGGGGCCGGAGGCCCCTTGTTAAGTGCAACTTCATCAAGAAAGAGTAGCAATCCTTATTTGCGACTTAACGCATCACTAAAGGAGTACTTTTTACTCCATCTGCGACTTCTAAGACCATTTGTCTGGCCCATTGATCTGCCTCTAGAATGTCATCTAGAGAAGGATGGGAGGTATTCTGGGATTGGTGGCGATCGCACACTTGTTCAATCACCTTGGGAATCTCTAAAAAGCCAATTTTCTCATCTAAAAATAAAGCGACTGCTTGCTCGTTGGCTGCATTTAACACCGCAGGCATCGATCCCCCAGCTCTACCCACAGCATAGGCTAATTGCATACAAGGATATTTATTGTGATCTGGGTTTCTAAAGGTTAAATTACCTACTTTAACTAAATCTAAGGTTTCCCAATCTGTATAAATTCGCTCTGGCCAAGATAGGGCATAGAGCAGAGGTAAGCGCATATCTGGCCATCCCAATTGCGCTAAAACTGAAGTATCCTGAACCTCAATTAAGGAATGAATGATACTTTGGGGATGAATCACAATCTCGATATTATCGTAATCCATACCAAACAAGAAATGGGCTTCAATTACTTCTAGCCCCTTGTTCATCAAGGTTGCTGAATCAATGGTAATCTTGCGCCCCATTGACCAATTGGGGTGTTTCAGGGCATCACTGACCTTAGCTTGAGCTAACTTTTCTACGGGCCAATCTCGGAATGCTCCCCCAGAAGCAGTTAAAATAATCTTACGCAAGCCTCCTTCAGGAACACCTTGCAAACATTGAAAAATTGCTGAATGTTCGGAATCTGCGGGGAGTAATTTCACTCCATGTTCTTCTACCAAGGGTAATACAACTGGCCCGCCAGCAATCAGGGTTTCTTTATTGGCTAAGGCAATATCTTTACCTGCTTTAATCGCTGCTAGGGTAGGGAGAAGTCCAGCACAACCGACAATTCCGGTGACTACACTTTCGGAATCACCATAACCAGCGACTTCAACTACCCCCGTTTCTCCAGCGAGTAAAATAGGTTGGGGATCAATAGAGGCGATCGCGGCCTTTAATTCAGGTAGTTTATCAGGATTGTGAATCGCAACAATTTCTGGGCGAAATTGCTTAATTTGTTGGGCAAGTAAGGTGATATTATTGCCGGCTGCCAATCCAACAATGCGGAACCGATCGGGATGTTCTGCGACAATATCAAGGGTTTGAGTACCTATCGAACCGGTGGAACCAAGGAGTGTAATTGCTTTCACGAGATTTTTTTTAATGGGGGATCACACAACCCACTATACCAATTAACAATTAATTAATAATTCATAATTTGGGTAATAGGGAATAGACAAGAGGCAATCTTCCCTATCCCCCCATCACTTTAGCCCAAACGATGTCCACAACTGGAGCAAAACCGATCTTCTGGTTGTATCGCTGTACCGCATTGACTACAAAAGCGCCGTTGAGGAGTTGTCGAGGAAGAAGCAGAAGGGGAGGTTGATCCCATTTTCATTTCCATATTGCCTATTTTCATTTCCATGGGGGCAAAGCTCATTTCCATATTGCCCATTTTCATAGGTTCCATGGTTTTCATGGGTTCCATGGGTTTCATGGTTTGGAAGGTATTGGGCATAGCGTCAACGGTTTGCAAGGCGATCGCCTGTTGCTGTCCAGAAATATTGGTTGAACTGAGCATACTCATTTGGGTTCCTTGAACTTGAATGAGGCGATCGCCTCCAGAGGTTTTTATCTTAACCACCACTCCACCCCCAGTAGCAAACACTTCTGGAGCACTACTCCAAGTGCCGGTTTCCCAAGAATTGCTCGATTGCTGTTGTTGTCCTGGACTACTGGCGATCGCCGTGACTACAGTTTGCATCCCTGGATTATCCAAGTAGATTCGATGCCCTGCACCCAACTCACACATATAAGTCATCTTTGTTCACCTTGAAGCTTTCTCTTAAGATCTAGTGTAACGTCAGTTTTAGATCGGTTAATTGTTTAATAATGAATTGAGATTACCAAGGTGAACCAACCAAGGTAAACCCAGACCAAAAATAAGGATGGCTTAGAACTTCATCATCCATATTTTTGAGACTATCTGGCAAAGGAATGGGCTGTTCTAAGCTAGGAACAATCAACTGTCCTTCTTTAATTTTAACCAATCCTTGAATCATTTCCTGTTGACTTTTTTGCAACGCTTGCGCCTTGATATCCGAGTGTTTGAGGTGAGCATAAAATTCACTCATTAATCCCAAAGTTCCTTCATCACTGACATACCATAAACTGCCCAAGGCTGTTTTCACGCCTGCTTGAACGGCTAATCCGGTAAACCCTAATTCTGCATCCGGATTCCCTAATGCTGTGCGACAAGCACTTAAGACTAAAAGTTCAACCAAGGGATTTTTTAAGTTGAGTTGATCGAGCTGATTGAGTTTGAGTTGACTATCCCACAATTGAATATAGGAATTTTCTGGACTCCCTGGGCGAAATTCACCATGGGTTGCCAAGTGAACAATACTATACTTTTCTTGCTCGCGACTGTCGATCAAGTTATTGAGTGTAAATCCTTGATTGAGAAATTCATTCCCTCTCCAAGTATTGACAATGGTGTTAATCTCTATCGGTACAGCCGGTAAGGGAGCAAGTTCAGTAAATTCGGATGCACCCATAGCTAATACTTGAGTGCCCTCAAACTTAGACAAATTTGTATTTGTTAAAGTTAGATTAGGCATAATTGCCAGACTGTACTGTTCGATTAAGAACTGATTGCCATCATAGAGAGCAGCCATGGGCAGCGATCGCAAGCCTGCGGTTAAAACAAATCCTAAATTCTCGATCTGTTGCCTGTTCAGTTCCTCTTCTAGCGGGCGAATAATCCAATCATAGAGTTGCTCAGACGAACTTAAATAACTGGTCGTATATCGTCTGCGGGGATTAGTGATTTCTAACGTTAACTCCCTAACTTGCTCTAATACCTGTGCCTCTGTTGCCCCTGCAATAATTTTGCGAAAAGGTTTACCTTCCGGCGTTATCATCATCAATTCTAGATATTGCGCTTCTGGCTCAGTCTTCTCAGTAATCTCTGCTTTATTCTGAGCGTTAATCACCTCTGGCACATAAAAACCTACATAGATAATTGCACTTCTGACTCCTGTCTGCTGCTCCATACGTTCCAAGATCTCTTGACTCTCTCGAACCGCATGATATTGAACTCCTTGCAAATCTAAATTGAAATAATTAACATACTCATTACTCAATTGTTTCTCTCGCTCCTGAATTACCACATTAAATTCTTGTGGAGACATTAAATTACCCAGGTTCACAACCCTTATTTGTTCTTTCTTTTCATCTGATTCTCGATCGGCACTTACATAGGAAATGGGGGTGTTGGCACTGCCGTCAATATGATTTTGAAGACTCAAAGATGAAATTTCTGATGTTTCTACTGAATGCACAGTAGGCGAATGTAAAACAGGATTTAATTGGGAGATATTAGGATCGAGATTAAGAAAGGTTCCAATTTCTGCTTCTGGAGGGCTAGGGAACTTAGATAGTTCAAAGCCAGCCGTAAAATCAAAGACTTTAGCAATTTCAACTTCAGAATCTTCTAAAGAACTTGTATTGTGAGTCTCTGATTCTATGGATTCTGAAGGGTTAGTCTCTACGGCATTAGAGGGGGTTGGTGTTTGTGATTTTGGCGATAGAGTATTGGCATTAGAATTATCCTCTGACGAACCTTGATTGCTAGCTGTGGACGTTGGAGTAGGAGTTGGTGTTTGACTCGCTTCTGGTGTTGGTGCAGGTATAGGACTTTGCTCAGGTGTGGGTATGGGATTGGGAATAGGCAAAGGAACTGGAGTGGGAGACGGACTCGGACTCGGTATTGGCGAGGGAGTAGG
>DDLS01000073.1 GCA_002340255.1 Cyanobacteria bacterium UBA2566 | reverse complement strand
ATAGCAGCGCGAAGCGCTGTATGTTACAGCTCATTATTGAACTGGAAGACTACGACGAAAGTCTGGCTAAATCCTTAGAGACTCTGGCAGATACTTGTGAGTTTGAAGAATTATTTGGACTTGTCGCTCAAATCGATCAACTTTAGTACACAAGTAGGTGCGAAAACTTTTCCTCCTCTATTGCCTCGCATACCTGAGAGCGCGAGGCAAAGAAAGCACCGTATTGCTTGAGAGCTGATCATTGACTCCATTTCCGATAGGATCTAAAAGAAGAGAACACCTTAATATTGGGAGAAATACAACATAATGGATCTGGTCGCGCTCCAGAATAGCTTGGATAATCTAAGCTTTGCCGTCCTTTTGGTGACCATGTTACTCTATTGGTCCGGGATGGCCTTTCCGAGAATCCCCTATTTACCTGCCTTGGGAACCGCAGGGATGGCGATCGCCAATCTCTCTATTGCTTCCTTACTTGGCGCTCGTTGGATCGAAGCAGGATACTTTCCCCTCAGTAACCTCTACGAATCCCTATTTTTTATTGCTTGGGGACTCACCGCCACCCATCTGTTGGCTGAATATCTGAGCCGTTCCCGGTGGGTGGGTGCAGTGGCTTCACCCGTTGCCATGGGCATTACCGCCTTTGCTGCCCTCTCTTTACCGGATACGATGCAGGTGGCGGAACCCCTTGTACCAGCGCTTCAGTCCAATTGGCTGATGATGCATGTGAGTGTCATGCTTCTGAGCTATGCCTGTTTGATGGTGGGTTCCCTGTTAGCGATCGCCTTTTTAATCGTCACGCGAGGTCAAGCCGTGAGCCTTGCCGGTAGCTCCTACGGCAATGGCAACCGTCGCCAAACGCCTCTGAATCAGATGGAAACCGTCTCCGATCTACCTGCTGTTCAGTTCAGCAGCAATGGCAGCGTGATCGCCGAACGGAGTCAAGGGGTTACCACTTTAGAGCGAATCGCCCTCGAAACGACTCCCACTTGGTCGCCAGAAACCTTGAGTCTTGCCCAAGTTTTGGACAATATCAGCTACCGGATGATCGGACTGGGTTTTCCCTTACTGACTATCGGCATCATCGCTGGAGGAGTTTGGGCGAATGAAGCTTGGGGATCGTACTGGAGTTGGGACCCCAAAGAAACCTGGGCCTTGATCGCCTGGCTGGTGTTCGCTGCCTATCTCCATGCTCGCATTACCAAAGGCTGGCAAGGTCGCCGTCCTGCCATTCTTGCCGCTGCTGGTTTCTGTGTCGTCTGGGTGTGCTACATGGGCGTTAATCTATTGGGCAAAGGGTTGCATTCCTATGGCTGGTTCTTCTAAACCAGATTGGACTGATTTACATGCCAAGTTCCAGGGGACATTGCGATCGCGCCCCCAACTGCTCCCCCCCCAAGAATCCTTGTTGGTAGCCGTTTCGGGAGGTCAAGATTCTGTTTGCCTCCTGAAACTGCTCCTAGACTTGCAACCCAAGTGGAGATGGCACTTAGCTGTTGCCCACTGCGACCATCAAATGCGATCGGATTCGGCGGCCAACGCCCAGCAGGTCTCAGAGATGGCTGGGCAATGGAACCTTTCATTTTATCAAAAAACCGCAGAACAGCCCCTTCAAGGGGAAGCTGCTGCCCGTTCCTGGCGTTATCATGCCTTGATAGCACTAGCTGAAACCCATGGGTTTTCCAGGATTGTGACGGGTCATACCAAGAGCGATCGCGCCGAAACCCTGCTGCATAACCTGATTCGCGGCAGTGGACTCGATGGACTCGCAGCTCCGACTTGGCAGCGTCCCCTGACAGAAAACGTGCAACTGGTGCGTCCGATGCTGGAAATTGGGCGATCGCAAACCGCCCAATTTTGCCAACACTTCCACCTCCCCATCTGGGAAGATTCCACCAATCAAGACACCCGCTACACCCGTAACCAGATCAGATTGCACCTCATCCCTGCCCTAGAAGCCATTAATCCCCAAGTCCAAACCCATCTCGCCACCACGGCCGAACTCCTAGATGCCGATGTTGAGTATCTCGAATCCATCGCGACAACTCTTTATACCCAAGTTAGTCAACCCGACTTACCGAAACTCAACCGCCAACTGCTCGCAGACGTGCCCCTATCCTTACAACGGCGTGTCATCCGCCAATTTCTGATGCAATGGCTACCCCATGCCCCCAACTTTGCCCAAGTCGAAAAAGTTACCCATCTAATCGCCGCGCCCAACCGCTCCCAAACCGATCCCTTTCCCGGCGGGAGGATTGCCTGTGTCCATCATCCCTGGATTGAATTGAAATTGTAAATAAAAACTGTCAATAGATTAGTATCAATCAATCTTTCTGATACATAGAGAGAGGGTAGCTCAACTCAACTTAGAGAGTTGACTCTGATGCTCCCGATACACTTTTCAACTGATGGATACTTCCGCACGAAACAGCAACTTTTGCTGATAGCGATATCCTGGCATCACCACAGTAACTAAGCTTCCTAGCTCGGCTCTTCCCTGGGTGAGTTGATGCCATTGAGGATCGTAGGGAATGCGATCGCCAACTGCTCCTATTGCTTCTAACCCCCAACTTTGCACGAGATGCTCAACGGGTTTGACCAGTTTCACCAAATTACTGGGTTTGATATTGGCTTGCTGTTCCACTTTAGCCACGGCGATCGGCCAATAGCGCAACCAAGATTCTAACTGGTCTAAACTTTCTCGCTCAAAACCCTCTTTTAGCTCTTGATGTTGTTGTTTGAGTTGTAGTTGAAGGCGATCGTATTCTTGCCGCAATTCAGTTACTGGATCGGGCAATTGTCCAAGAGCAGATAACAATTCTGGCGCACCAATGTGTAACGCTGTCGCTAATTGCCGCAACGTACTCATTTTCAGATCGTCGATTTTACCTTGACGGATGCGCCGCAATTGTTTTATCGACACTCCTGAACTTTGACTCAAGGCTGTCCAAGAGTTTAAACCCACCTTTTCCATTAAAGGTTGAAGAATAGAATTCAAAGGAAATTTTTCGTCTACTTCAGTCATGTATTGCTTCGCGCGGTAATGGGTAATGCGTAATGGGGGGATAGGGAGATAGGGGGATCTTACAATTGAATGATTTTCTCCGATTGTGCATCCAGAGACCTTCAGATAGGCCTAAATTCTATAAAACTATCCCTTCTCCGCGTCCCCGCGTCCCCGTTTCTCCGTGTCATCCCCTAATTTTGTGCCATTTCGCTACGGATACGAGCCAATAATCGCCCGAGTTCTCCCACCCAAAGAATAATGGAGGTTCCACCCCAAATTACTAACCAATCCTGGAGATGGAGGGGAACCGTTCTAAAGAAACCATCGCCCCATTGAACAATGATAATTTGTCCAAACAGGATTACCGCAGAAATAATTAAAAAGCCAGGATTATCGGGTAAGTTTTTGAAGACGGAATCTTTTAAGCCAAAGCATTTAGCATTAAATAAATTCCACCAGTTGACCATGACAAAGGTGGTAAAGAAGAGGGAGAGTTCATAGGGGTCAACCATTCCATCTTGCTGAATATAGAGCAGAAAGGCGACAAAAAAGATCAGGAAGACAAAGGCCACCGATAAGAGTTGTTTAGCCATTGATGGCGTGATGATAAAGGATTTCGGGTTGCGAGGAGGATGGCGCATAACCATCGGGTTGGGGGGATCGGTGGCCAAAGCGAGAGCGGCAAAGGTATCCATAATGAGGTTGACCCATAACAGTTGGGTGACAGTTAAGGGTAAATTGATGTTGATAAAGGGGCCGAGTAGGGCAATGCCACAGGCAGCCACATTAATGGTGAGCTGAAACAGGATAAATTTTTGAATATTTTGATAGAGCGATCGCCCCCACATGACAGCATTTTCGATACTCTTAAAGGAGTGATCCAGGATAATAATATCACTGGCTTCTTTGGCTACTGAGGTACTTTCTTGACCCATTGCTAATCCCACTTGCGCTTGATTAAGGGCAGGTGCGTCGTTAGTGCCATCTCCGGTAACTGCGATGACTTCGCCATTTTCTTGTAAAAGTTTTACCAATCGTTGTTTGTCGGCAGGACGGGCACGAGAGAGGACTTTTAAGTCCCGAACAGCCCTTCGCGCTTCCTCGTCGTCAAGTTGGGCAAAGTCTTGACCCGTTAAAAAGCATTCTGGGCCATCCTCATCGGTGATTAAGCCAATTTGACGAGCGATATATTTGGAGGTGTTGGGATTATCACCAGTGACAATTTTAACGCCCACATGGGCCCGTTGACAGGTTTTAATCGCTCTGGGTACATCGGGGCGAATGGGGTCAGCAATAGCCACAAAGCCTAACCAAATCATGGGTTGGCTCATGAGCCGTTCAATCTCAATTTCTGCTTCAGGATAGGGGAGGGTTAAGTTATCCCGATAGGCAAATCCTAACAGCCTCATGCCATGGGCTTCGTAGGTTTGCATATTTTGGGCGATCGCGCTATGGCTGGGAATCGGCTGCACCCCTTTTTCGGTCAGAATATGGCTACATTGGGCTAACACAATTTCTGGCGCGCCTTTAATGTGAATAATTGGGCGAGAAGGCTCCGCATCGCTGGCGCGATGGCGAGAATAACCCAAGGTGGCCATATATTTCCGTTCTGGGGAAAAAGTTAACTGGTTTAAAGTGCGAAAACTTTCCCGTTCTTGTTCATAGTTATGCTGCTGATCGTCTAACCATAAGAGCAGCGCTCCTTCAGTAGGATCGCCAATCGGTATAACCTCTTCTTGGCCTAAATTAAGGTTGCAACTGCGCTGTAAATTAGCGGTACTATTAATGGCGATCGCCTCAGCCATCAGATCTAAGTCTCCTCCAAAACAAGCCTCACTCACTTGCATCTTATTTAGAGTCAAGGTTCCCGTCTTATCGGAACAGATCACCGTAGTTGCCCCAATCGTCTCACACGCTTGCATTTGCCGCACCAGGGCATTTTGCCGAGTCATGCGTCGCATACTATAAGCCAGACTCAAAACCACACTTAAGGGTAAGCCTTCGGGAACCGCCACCACAATCACCGCTACAGCAATCATAAAATAGGTTAGTAGGGACGTGGCCGCTTCTGCGGTTATCCAAGTTTGCGGTGTTGGCGGAACCCAGTTAAACAGCCAACCGATGCCCAATCCACCCGCTAGCACCAATACTCCGATGGCCAAACTTTTGAGCCATGCAAGTAAACCCTCATCTTCTAACCATTCTGGGGATTTCATCTGGGGTTTAATCAAGCTCAATCCTTGATAGACAATGGGTAACCAAACCTTAGTTAAGGCGATCGTCACGCTCAGAATAACTAAACTGGTCACATACCACTGTTGGCCACTGAGATTAAATTCATCTGCCAAAATACCCCGTACAATTAAGGCCGAATCAATTAAAACAGCAATCAACAACCCACAAACCCCAATCAACTGACTCAGGCGATCGAGTTGTTGATTCAAGGGCGTTTTTTCTTCTGTTGGCCCCGCCGCCGCCCGTGCAGTGCGTCCAATTTCTGTTTGATCGCCGATGGCAATTACCTCCATAATGCCATGGCCATCTACAACGATAGTTCCTCGCATCACCTGATCTGGAGGATAGGCGGTAGAACTAACCGTCACTTTCTCCAACTGCTTAGAGGTCACCTTAGTCACGGGTAGGGTTTCCCCAGTCAAGCTCGACTCATTAATCTGAAACGATACTGCACCAATAACTAAACCATCAGCAGGGACTTCATCCCCGGCTTCAAGTAATACTACATCTCCAACGACAATCTCCTTTTTGGGGACTTTACTAAAAATGCTATTGCGGACTACAGTTATGGGGACTTCATCATTGACTTTGTTGAGAATATTAAATTCTTGGGTTGCCTTAAACTCATTGATAAACGAAACTGTAGTCGCTAAAAAAATCGCGATCAGAATCCCCAGACCTTCCAAATATTCTCCATCGACAAAGCCAATGGTCATGGCCAACAGTGCCGCCACAATTAGAATCCGAATAATAGGGTCTTCATACTTTTCTAGATAAAGTTTCCACCAAGGCGTTGGTTCTGGTGGGGTGAGGAGGTTGAGTCCATACCGTTGGCGACTCGCTTCAACTTCTGTCGCTGTTAGCCCCCACAGGTGTTTTGACTCTTCCAGGTGAGGTTGATGTTTTTGAATGGTCATTTGCTGTTTATATTATACAAGGGTTGAAGTAGGGTTTTAAAGACGTGGGATATATACAGATTCTCTCTTCTATGAAGTACAGCTTGAAGCCTAAGACTCTCAGCCATATAAGCTATTACCTATTGCTAGAGTGCGAAGCGCTATATCAAGCCGCTCCATATTCTTCCATCATGATTGAATTTTGACGAAAATGCATCTGTTATCCCCAATGATTAAAGAAATGTTAACAAAAGGCTAGGTAAACCATCGCTTGAGTAGAGTGCGTTAATGATGCACCCCACTTGTCGAGAGAGTTAACCCGGATTAAAAATAAGGAGGTTGATATACTCACGAGGCTAAAGCCACCGTGAGTCTTGACCGTTCACCGTGACTAGCAGCCTGACATGAGAGAACTAGAAAAGCTGTCCTAGAAGAACGGGGTTTTAAATCCAAGGGGTTCGATAAAAATGGAGGCGGCCAAATCCAAGAAAGGCTTTTTGGGGTTTTTCTCCGTGGGGAAAGGCGGTTATGCCAAATAGATATACGCCGGTTACACTGGGATTTCTCACGGGATACAATCCAACGGTAAATGTTGTTCCAGGGGGGATGGGTTCTTCTAAAGTGAGGGTAAGAGTCCGTTGGGCGATCGCCACCTCTTCTATGCTAAACGATCTACCCCGATTCCGGCGATCGCCCGCAAAAACCCTTGTCCGTTGAGCCTCATACCGAGGGACATCAAACCCTTGAGTTTGAGTTATTTCTAGCTTCTTGAGGGGTTCACTGGCATCTTCAGGGAGTTCGATAGTAAAGTAATAGGCGGCACTCCAAGCGCGAATGGTGTTATTGGTGGTAGTAACAGAGATTAACCGAGGTACTCCCGCAAAGGCTGTAATTCCATCTCGTAGAGTAACCGCATACACGGGTGAGGATAAGGGAATGGCTAGACCAGGAGAGCCAACAGTCAATGCCAAAAGGCAAAGCGGCAACACCAATGGTTTATAACACTGTATCGAATTACCCATTACCTTTACCTCATTGATAATTTGCTGTTTGTCAATGGTGAGAATTAGCCAACTTTGGGGACATCGTAGACGCAAAGCGGCTTCTCGAAGTGTTATACCCTTGCCTCCATACCACTCTTATCCTGTTTTAGCTGATTTTACCCTAGCTCAACAGAACGGTTCAAAGTGCGATATAATAGACTATTACATTTGTTGAACCAATCTAGCGTTGGAGGTTTGATTGTCAAAATTTCAATTAAAAGTTCTCTGGTTAGAGGATAACGTTGCTATTACCGTCGATCAAGTGGTAGGGAAAGGCTTGAGTCCATTGACTTGCTACTTTTTCTGGCCCCGTAATGACGCTTGGCAACAACTCAAAGATCAACTCGAAGAGAAACACTGGATTGATGAGCCCGATCGAGTTGGACTCCTCAACCAAGCAACAGAAGTGATTAACTACTGGCAAGAGGAAGGTCAAAAACGACCGATGTCAGAAGCTCAAGCCAAATTCCCAGAAGTTGTCTTTACCGGTAGCAGTTGAAACCTACTGGTAATGGGGCATGGGTCAGCCCTTTTCCCTTAAAGTCCGCTTTTTTTCGGCTGTCACCTTGGGGGGGCAAACGCCTAAAACTTATGTTCCGCCAGAAAATAAAACCCTCCTCTAGTTCCGAGGAGGGTTTAGATTTTACTAAGGGTTGAGGATATTTCTCTATAACTTGACCATGCCACCAGCGGCTTGGAATTTTGCCCTCGCCCGCTTTAAGGCTTGGGTCGCTTGAAACTGTTCTTGACGGTCATCAACATTAACCTTGCTCAGGCGCTCTTGGGCTTTTTGATAAGCACTTTCAGCCTCTTCCAAATTAATATCGCCACCAAAGGCTCCCCCATTCACTAGGATGGTCACTTCATCATCATCTACCTCAGCAAAGCCACCCATCAAAGCAATGGGTAACCATTCTTTTTGAGATTGGGGGCGCACTTGCATTACACCAATATCGAGAGCAGACAAGAGGGGAGCGTGACCACTGAGAATTCCCAGTTGTCCAGTCGTACTCGGTAAAATCACCTCATCCGCCACATCATCCCAGACAGTCTTATTAGAAGCAATAACACGAACTTTTAGGGTCATGAGTTGATTGAAATTCTAGATTGAGAACTTATTTTTGAAGTTTTGAGCGTTAACTTTTAGGTTGGGTTCACTCAGGATGGAACCCAACCTAACGATCGGAAAGCTAGAGATTAACCCTTAGCAGCCAATTTTTCCCCTTTGACGATCGCCTGGCTAATATCGCCTACCATATAGAAGGCCTGCTCAGGCATATGATCCAGCTCTCCAGAAAGAATCATCTTGAAGCCTTTGATCGTCTCATCAAGCTTCACATACTGACCCGGAGAACCAGTAAATACCTCAGCCACAAAGAACGGTTGAGATAGGAAACGCTCAATTTTACGGGCACGAGCAACCGTCAAACGGTCATCTTCAGACAACTCATCCAAGCCCAAAATTGCAATAATATCTTGCAGCTCTTTATACCGTTGCAGCGTAGACTGAACTGCACGAGCCGTTTGATAGTGATCGTCACCCACAACACTCGGTTGTAGCATAGTCGAGGTAGAACCCAGAGGATCGACCGCTGGATAAATCCCCTTAGAAGCCAAACCGCGAGACAATACCGTGGTTGCGTCCAAGTGAGCAAATGTAGTTGCTGGAGCAGGGTCAGTCAAGTCATCCGCAGGAACATAAACCGCTTGAATCGAAGTAATCGAACCTTCACGGGTCGAAGTAATCCGCTCTTGCAATTCACCCATTTCCGTACCCAAAGTCGGCTGATATCCTACCGCTGAAGGCATCCGACCGAGCAGCGCTGATACTTCAGAACCCGCTTGTACAAACCGGAAAATGTTATCGATAAACAGCAGTACGTCTTGCTTACTCACATCACGGAAATATTCCGCCATCGTCAGAGCAGAAAGACCTACCCGCATTCTTGCTCCGGGGGGTTCATTCATCTGACCATAAACCAGAGCTACCTTAGATTCGCTCAAGTTTTCCGCATTAATTACCCCAGATTCAACCATTTCGTTGTAGAGGTCATTTCCTTCACGGGTGCGCTCGCCCACGCCACCGAATACGGATACACCACCATGGGCTTTAGCAATATTGTTAATCAGCTCCATGATAATAACGGTTTTGCCCACACCCGCTCCACCGAAGAGGCCGATTTTACCACCCCGACGATAGGGAGCGAGGAGGTCTACCACCTTAATACCGGTTTCAAAGATAGAGGGCTTAGTTTCCAGGTCAGTGAGTTTGGGAGCTTCCCGGTGGATAGGAGAAGTATCTTCGCTGGTAACCGGGCCTTTCTCATCTACTGGATCTCCTAGGACATTGAAGATCCGTCCCAGGGTTACATTTCCTACAGGCACACTAATCGGCGCACCCAAGTCAACAATGTCCATACCTCGTGTGAGTCCATCTGTAGCGCTCATCGCCACAGCACGGACTTGGTTGCCACCGAGAAGTTGTTGTACTTCGCAGGTGACAGAACGCTCTTGTCCATCTGCATTTTGTTTAACGACTCGGATTGCATTATAGACCTGGGGCAGTTTGCCACTGGGAAATTCTGCATCAATAACCGGGCCAATGATTTGAACAATTTTACCAACGCTTGTTTGCTCTGATGTAGCTACCATATCTTCGCCTATTGTGATTGCTGCTCAAGAATATGACTGGGGACAGTCGCTGGTTTCCTATGAGTTTTACAGGAAGGGAAGAGACGGTTTTAGGGACGAATCAATTTCCTCTGGATGCGAGGGAGTTGATCCCGGCACTTAAGAGGATGGCGATCGGGCCTTAATCCGGTTGAGCTTCCTGTTTCCTCACCAGCATAATTCTTAAAGCATTTAAGTTTAAGAATGTCATCTTTCAGATTATCACGGGATGTTCACCCAATAAAGCGGCAAGGCAAAAGGCAATAGGCAATAGGTAAGCTATCTCCGTGTCCCCGCGTCCCCCCATCCCTGCGTCCCCCATCTCCCTACCCTAGGGTACGGTAACCCGTACTGTTTCGCCTGTTGCAAGGGTTGCTCGCCTCAGATTACATTAGCACTCAGGAGTTGAGAGTGCTAACGACTGACATAGCCCCTCAGTTCCTTAAACCTGATTAACTTTTTACAATCAAATCGGAGAAGATTTTCCTATGGCAGCAGTATCCCTGAGTGTTTCTACAGTTAAACCCCTTGGCGATCGCGTCTTTGTTAAAGTCAGCGAAGCTGAAGAAAAAACCGCTGGTGGTATCATTCTGCCTGATAACGCCAAAGAGAAACCCCAAGTGGGAGAAATTGTCCAAGTTGGCCCAGGCAAACGCAACGAAGATGGTTCCCGTCAAGAGCCAGAAGTCAAAATTGGCGATAAGGTTCTCTACTCCAAATATGCTGGAACCGACATTAAACTCGGTAATGATGACTATGTTTTGTTGTCTGAAAAAGACATCCTTGCTGTAGTAAGCTAACTGGCTCACTGCTAATCCTACTCTACATAAACCTATCCATTTCTATACACCGATCAAGGATCTAAGAACACTATGGCAAAACGCATCATCTATAACGAAAACGCTCGTCGCGCCCTGGAAAAGGGAATGGACACTCTGGCTGAAGCAGTAGCCGTTACCCTAGGGCCTAAAGGCCGGAATGTGGTTCTAGAGAAGAAGTTTGGCGCTCCCCAAATCGTTAATGATGGGGTGACCATTGCCAAAGAAATCGAACTCGAAGATCATGTGGAAAACACAGGTGTTTCCCTGATCCGTCAAGCGGCTTCTAAAACTAATGATGCTGCTGGTGACGGAACCACCACCGCTACCGTATTAGCCCATGCCATGGTCAAAGCGGGTCTGCGTAACGTGGCGGCTGGCGCTAATCCCATTGCCCTGAAGCGCGGTATTGATAAAGCGACCGGTTTCTTGGTAGATAGAATTGCTGGTCATGCTCGTCAAATCGAAGACTCCAAAGCGATCGCCCAAGTTGGCTCTATCTCCGCCGGTAACGACGAAGAAGTGGGCACCATGATTGCTGAAGCCATGGATAAAGTCGGTAAAGAAGGGGTCATTTCCTTAGAAGAAGGAAAATCCATGACTACCGAGCTGGAAATCACCGAAGGGATGCGCTTCGATAAAGGCTATATCTCTCCCTACTTCGCCACCGATACCGAGCGCATGGAAGCGGTTCTTGATGAGCCTTATATCCTGCTAACCGATAAGAAAATCACCCTGGTTCAAGACCTCGTACCGGTTCTAGAGCAAGTGGCTCGTTCTGGCAAACCCCTACTGATTATTGCTGAAGATATCGAAAAAGAAGCTCTAGCGACTCTAGTGGTGAACCGTCTGCGTGGTATTCTGAATGTCGCTGCGGTTAAAGCGCCTGGTTTCGGCGATCGCCGTAAAGCGATGCTCGAAGACATTGCGGTACTCACTGGCGGTCAAGTGATCACGGAAGATGCTGGTCTCAAAATCGACAGCACCAAACTCGACCAACTGGGTAAAGCACGCCGCATCACCCTCACCAAAGACAACACCACCATTGTGGCTGAAGGCAACGAACAAGGCGTTAAAGCCCGTTGCGAACAAATCCGCCGTCAAATGGATGAAACCGATTCTTCCTATGACAAGGAAAAACTGCAAGAGCGGTTAGCGAAACTCGCTGGTGGCGTTGCCGTAATCAAAGTCGGCGCGGCTACCGAAACCGAAATGAAAGACCGCAAACTGCGCCTCGAAGATGCTATCAACGCGACTAAAGCTGCGGTTGAAGAAGGTATCGTTCCTGGTGGCGGTACAACTCTAGCTCACCTCGCTCCTGGCTTAGAAGAATGGGCGAATGCTAACCTGAGCAACGAAGAACTGACAGGTGCTTTAATCGTCAGCCAAGCTCTGGTTGCTCCTCTGATGCGGATTGCTGAAAATGCCGGTCAAAACGGTGCAGTTATCGCTGAACGGGTGAAAGAAAAAGACTTCAACGTGGGCTACAATGCTGCGGATAACAGTTTTGGCGATCTCTTTGAAGCCGGTATTGTTGACCCCGCTAAGGTTACTCGCTCTGCCATGCAAAATGCGGCTTCTATCGCTGGCATGGTCTTGACTACCGAATGTATTGTTGTAGACAAGCCCGAACCCAAGGATAATGCGGCTGCGGGCGCAGGTATGGGTGGTGACTTCGATTACTAATTCCCCGTCTACGACATTGAATAGTTTCTAGTCTTCATCCCCCGGTTGCTATGGCAACCGGGTTTTTTATATGACTAGAAACCGGGTTTCTCGCTTATCCTCTCGTTCGTCGCCTCAACTTTTGTAGAAACCCGGTTTCTTCCCACTACGAAGGGTTGGAGGTAGGTTTACAATGTAGACACTAGAGGCACTGAGGGTTATCGATGAAAGAAGCGATCGCTCACAATTTAACTCGCTATCGCCGTGGCTTACAGATATCAGAAGACTCTTTAGCCCAACGGGTTGGCTTGAGTGTGGAAACTATTGTTAGCTATGAACAAGGGCTAGTTCTACCCCATAGTAAACACCTGTCCTTGTTAGCAAAACACCTGGGAGTTACTCTGGATGACTTGTTAAACCCAGTTGATGAAACGTCCTCAAAACTGGGTAATTTTTGTTTTCGTGCCCATTCTAGCTTTACTAATAATCCGGCGTTTGCCACAAAAATCTACAACTTACTCGCCACCTATACTGCCCTAGAAACGGCGATCTCTCTCCCACCTTACGCACCAGAAACTACTCCCTGCGATCGAGTAGAAGATAACGAAAACCGTATTCAACAGGTTGCTCAATCATTTCGCGCCCGTTTAGGCATTGGAGATACTCCCATTGCCAATTTATTTGAATCCGTAGAAGAACTTGGCCTAAAGATTTTACGCTTACCCATTGAAGAAAAAGGGTTCTTTGGGTTGAGTGCTTTTAGTCTGACTCAAGGAGCATTTGTACTCGTAAATACTCACCAGATTACCATTGAGCGTCAATTATTCACCCTTGCCCATGAAATTGGACATCTGATTTTTCATCGGGATGAATATCAAGATCCATCTCCGATCGCAGAAAACACTGAAGCCCAAAAAGCACGAGAAAGAGTGGCCGATTATTTTGCTAGTCATTTGTTAATCTCTCCCCTAGCATTTGAGCAAGCTTGTCGGAATATGGATTATAATCTACTGAAGCTGAAAGCTTATTTTCGTGTGAGCTATGCCACGATTCTTAAGCGATTTGATGAGCTAGGAATTAAGGACTATGGATCGATGATCAAAGAACTAAACTGGCGGTATAAGCAAGAAAAAGGGCATACTTTAACCAAAGATATGGAACTAGAACCCCAGCTTCAGGATCGTGATTTCCCGCTGAATCAACGATATCAAATGTTAATTGGAAAAGCTCTGAAACAGGAAAAGATATCTGAGTTAAAGGCGGCAGAGCTGTTAGGTCAAACCATTGAGTCCTTACGGGTAGATCGGCGAAATTTGGAGGTTTATAGCCTTGTCTGAATCCAGGGATTGGAAGGGAATGATTTTGGATGCGACGGCTTTAATTGATTTCCAATATCTAGAGGATTGGGATTGGCTCAACAACTATTATGCTCCTCTCTATATTGCACAGGAATTGTTGGATTCAGATCATCTAGAAGCGGGTACGAAGACAACAGCAGCAGAGCCTCTCACACCCATTTGTATGGACACTGAAGTGATGTTTACCAGTTTTTATCAGTTTGGGCAAGAAGCTCGTTTATTGAGTATTGGAGATCGCTCTACGCTGGCGATCTCCAAACACCGTTTTTTGCTCTGTGCCAGTGATGATGGATTAGTCGTTAAATTTTGTGAGAAATACCCCTCTTTTGTCACTCT
>DDLS01000194.1 GCA_002340255.1 Cyanobacteria bacterium UBA2566 | reverse complement strand
TTCAGCAAGGAATTCAGCAAGGGATTCAGAGAGGTCTACAACGTGAGATATCCTTAGTTACTCGTCTCTTGACGCGACGAGTGGGTGTGCTTTCTCCAGAATTGCAAGCACAGATTCAGGCTTTATCTGTGGAAACTCTGGAAGATTTGGGGGAAGCGCTGCTCGATTTTACAGGAGTTGAGGATTTAGTGTCTTGGTTGGCAGAGCGCCAATCTTAAATTGAGGAAATCGAACCGATAACTTGTTTTACTTACCCCCAGATACTCAACATTTAGGCAAAATAATTTATCAACATTGGGGTATTGAACATCAAGTTTACTCCTCTTGCTGTATCTTCTGACTGGTTGCTAAATGTTGTTTTAGAGTTTCTACAGATAAAGTTCCTTGGATATGTTGCCAGGGTAAAACTTTTTCGGTTGACCAATTTTGATGCACATAATCCTCTAACGGGGGCAGTTGTCCTTGAAAATACTTAAATGCTTGCCGATAACTCCCTAGAGAATCCCCTGAATTTTGCGTGAATTCTAGGATGTGAGATAGACGGCGATCGCCCCTGGAAATTAGAGCTTGGATCGCCGACCAGTTGTAACTCTCTGGGCGAAACTCCACGCCAATTTTTCCTAAACCTTTTTGTAAGAGCTTTAATCGCTTCTTGGCTTGCGGGTTTACCCCATACCATTGAAAGGGAGTATGGGCTTTAGGAACAAAGGTACTACATCCCAAGGTTAAGCGCAATCCGGGCGCGGCTTTTTTCAATTCTTGCATTAAGTCTAAAGTAGGTTCTAAATCCTCAATTTCTTCTCCAGGAATACCCACCATGCCATAAAATTTAATCCCTTTCAGTCCTCCTGCTTTGGCATTAATCGCAGCTTGGATAATTTCCTCTTGTTGCAGTTTCTTATTGACGATCGCCCGCAGTCTTTCCGATCCGCTTTCGATGGCAATGGTAATGGAGCGGCTATCCCGTTGACTAAGAATACGAGCGAGTTTTTCGGTAACCGTATTGGTGCGGACAGAAGCTAGACTCAGACGCACCTGGTCATACTGCGGTTGGCTCAGATAATCGAGCAGGGCATTAAATTCAGGATGTTGGGTGACTGAAGCACCTAATAATCCGAGTCGGTTGGTCAATTTTAACCCTTGTTCAATGGCGGGGATTAATCCTTCTTGAAGATTAGCGGTGCGAAAGGGTAGGGTGAGATAACTAGCGAGACAAAATCGACAGAGTTCTGGACACGATCGCACAACTTCCACCATATAGATGTTTTCCCATGCGGCTTGTGGGGTAACAACTCTAGAGGAAAGGAGGGTTTTACCGCGATAGGTTTGTTTCGTTGGCCGTTCGGGAATGGTATCCTCAAGGGGCGTAATTGTGGCGAGTTCTCCTGTTGGACTCTCGTAGGTCACCTCATATAAACTGGGCACATAAATTCCTTCTGCCCGAGCCAGATATCTCAATTTCTCGCCCCTGGATGCCGCCCGCACCTCTTGATAGCGGTCAATAAACTCGCCTAATAACTGTTCCCCATCTCCCAATAAAATCACATCAAAAAAGTCAGCAAAGGGTTCAGGATTGGCTGTTAATACGGGTCCACCCCCAAAAATTAGGGGATGATGCTGTTGACGCTGCTCACTGCGCCTGGGTATACCGAGTTGGTCAAGCAACAGCAAAATATTGCCATAGTCTAATTCCCAGGATAAGGAGAAACCAACCAGTTCAACCTGTCTGGGGAGTTTTTCCTGTCCATCTGTAAATAAACGGCTCACTGCCACCTGCGATCGCTCACGCAACTGCGACCAAATCACTTGATAGCCTAAACTGGTGATACCGATACTGTAGGTGTTAGGAAAGGCAAAAATTACCGGAATAGCAGTGCTTTCAGGGGATACTGGAGCGAATAAAAGCTGTTCTTCATGTAGGGGGATAGACAAGGAAAAATGCGGTTAGTTTAATTCTAATCGCAAATAGGGCAATCTACCGTATGACAATACAAAAAAATCGGACTTTTGTCAAATTGATAGAAATTGCCTCAAAAATAGGGTTAAGCTCTCATGAGGAAGTGCAAAACTTTTAATTGATCTAACTCTCACTTTTTTAAAGAATAGGTAAAAAATAAGTGAAAATACTGAGTTTTTGTCTACCCTCATCAGTTATCCTGAAAGTATACCCTTCTTTATATTAATCGGGTGCATTCTAAGGGGGTAAACCGAGTGAGCCAGTTAGAAGGGAGTAGCCAAAACAATGAAATCCAGATCGACTCATTTACAGGGAAAAGCGCAAACCGTGGTTAGTATTCATCGAGAGGGGGTACATCGAGATACATTAATTCCCCGTGATGAAGGAGCGCTTAATGTAGAGAGTTTATCGTCGATCGCGTTGGGAGATCGAGCCGATCTCCTCTTTGAACAAGCCAGTACCTGTCAGCAGCAAGGAAACATTGAAGCGGCTCAAACCTACTGGCAAGAGTGTTTAGCCCTCTACGAAAGCTTGGAAAACCATCAACAGATTAGTCAAGTTTTGGGCCATTTAAGTCATGCCTATTATGCCCAAGGGGACTATAATCGCGCTATCGAATATCAAAAACAACGATTAAAATTAGCCCAACAATTGGGCAATGTGCGCCTAGAAGCCCAAACTTGGGGAAATCTGGGCAATGCTTACCGTCATCAAGGAAGCTACACAGAAGCCATTACCGCTGAAAGTCGCAGCATTGAACTGGCACAAGAGATGGGAGACAACTGCTTATTAGCCGTGGGCTTAAACAATTTGGGCTTAGTCTACAAAGCTCTCAACGACTTACCCAAAGCGATCGCATATCAAGCTCGGAGTTTAACCCTGATTCGGGAACAAGACAACCCCCTGATGCAAAGCCAAATCCTACGAAACCTGGCTAATGCCCACCATTCCCTAGGCAACTCTGAGCAAACCATTCACTATTATGAACAATTATTAGACTTAGCTCGTAAAACCCAAAATCAACGTTTAAGTGCCAAAGTATTGAGAAATTTAGGCAATACCTTCCACACTCTGGGAGATTATAGCCAAGCCATTACGTATTACGAAGAACGACTACAGCTTGCTGAAAAAGTGAAAGACCAACGCATGAAAGAACAAACCCTAGGCAGTTTAGGGGTAGCTCACGATGCTTTAGGAAACTATCACGAAGCGACTCGCTATTATGAACAGCGCCTACAAATTGCCCTACACCTCAAAGATAAACGCTTAACGGGGCAAACATTAGGGAATTTAATTGTAGCCTGTAGTGCCCTCGGTGACTTACTTAAAGTTGAGCAATACCGAGAGCAACGGCAAGCTTTAGCTTAGTAGGGAATAGAAAATAGGGAATAGCGGCTCAATTGTTCATTCTCTATTACCCCTTACCTACTCCCTTTGATAGGCGCTCATCGGTTCTTTTATTAACCGAATATATAGATGTTTAAACGTAGATCTAATGACCCTGGGCATCCCAAAATCAATGGGTTGGATCTTATCGGGTAACTTCCAATTGGCGATCGCCAATTCCTGCGGATTACACAACGGAAACTCTACCTGCTTCTGAGCATAACAGCCGGCTGCCAAAGCGGCCACATGGGTGGGAACCTCCATCGGATCGACTCCCAATATTTCCAAAACGTTTAAGTCCAGAGCAAACACATCCTCAGATGCTCCTAAAATACCCAGGAACCGGGGAATACCCCTCATTGGCCCATTTCCTTCATGGGCAATAATACCATCAAGAATCGTTAAATTTGGCGCAATAGTCCGAGCTGTTTCCACCAACATCGCTCCAAACTCCTGGGGACTTTTCCCGGCTTGCATATGCCACCAAGCCTTCATTTTTCCAGGCACACAGCCAAATAGATTTTTCACTCCCAACGTCATCGTCAATTGTTGGTGAGCCTTAATCTTCGGTAAATTAATTACCACATCCGCATCCATTGCTTCTTTAGACAGCAACAAATGCCCAAAGCGATCGCCCTCTGTTTGATACCCCTCTTTTGTCACTCT
>DDLS01000065.1 GCA_002340255.1 Cyanobacteria bacterium UBA2566 | reverse complement strand
GGTGATTTTGTGTTGAATGTGTTTTGAGTAGAGGCTCACAAGGGTTTGAGGGGCGTGTGGCTTTGCCTTGCGAGCAAGAAATAGCCAGCCTCCCATTCATCTTTATCTCATGCGGATGGCGAGACTCGAACTCGCAAGGCAAAGCCACACGCCCCTCAAACGTGCGCGTATACCAATTCCGCCACATCCGCTGACAACTGGTGAGCATCGCTCACCGATTCTTATCGTAGCATAAGTCAACGGCGATCGCACCCATCAGAAAAAAAGATCTTCCAGAAAGGCCCCCAAACCCCCTATTCTAACGGAATATATCATGCTCAAAAACTGGAAGATGACTTTTTCAAAAATCCTGATTGCCAACCGAGGAGAGATTGCCCTTCGCATCCTCCGCACCTGTGAAGAACTGGGCATTGCCACCGTTGCTGTTCACTCCACCATAGACCATCAGGCTCTCCATGTACAGTTAGCTGATGAAGCCGTCTGTATTGGAGAGGCCAATAGCAACAAAAGCTATCTCAACATTCCCAACATCATCGCTGCTGCCCTAACCCGCAACGCCACCGCCATTCATCCGGGTTATGGTTTCCTAGCCGAAAATGCCAAATTTGCTGAAATTTGCGCCGATCACCAAATTACCTTTATCGGCCCCACTCCAGAAGCCATGCGAGCCATGGGGGATAAATCCACCGCTAAAGCCACCATGCAAAAGGCTAAAGTCCCCACTGTACCCGGTAGTGATGGACTCTTGAGCAATGAACATGAAGCCATTCGTGTCGCTCGTGATATTGGCTATCCAGTCATGCTCAAAGCCACGGCTGGGGGAGGCGGGCGGGGAATGCGCCTGGTTCGGGATGAGAGCCAACTGATTAAACTGTTCCGAGCCGCTCAAGGAGAAGCCGAAGCCGCCTTTGGTATTGCTGGGGTTTACCTAGAAAAATTTATTGAAAATCCCCGCCATATTGAATTTCAGATTTTAGCTGACTCCTATGGTAATGTCATTCACCTAGGGGAGCGGGAATGCTCGATTCAAAGACGACATCAAAAACTGTTAGAAGAATCTCCCAGCCCTGCTCTAACACCGAAACTACGACAAAGAATGGGAGAAGCTGCTATTAAAGCAGCACGTTCGATTAACTACACGGGAGCTGGAACCATTGAGTTTCTACTCGATAAATCCGGCAATTTCTACTTCATGGAAATGAACACCCGGATTCAAGTCGAACATCCGGTTACGGAAATGGTGACCGGACTAGATTTAATTGCTGAACAAATCCGCATTGCCCAAGGAGAAAAACTATCTTTAAGCCAAAAACAAGTTCAATTCAGAGGTCATGCGATCGAATGTCGGGTGAATGCCGAAGATCCCGATCATAATTTCCGTCCTAATCCCGGCCGCATCAGTGGATATCTCGTTCCTGGAGGTCCTGGTGTGCGGTTTGATTCCCATGTCTATACCGATTACGAAATTCCCCCCTATTATGATTCCCTTATTGGTAAATTAATTGTTTGGGGTGCAGACCGAGATAGTGCGATCCGTCGCATGAGACGAGCTTTGCAAGAATGTGCAATTACGGGTGTACCAACCACGATTGGATTTCACCAGAAAATTCTGGAAACTTCAGCGTTCTTAGAAGGAAATGTGTACACTAACTTTATTGAACAGTACTTTGGTTAAAAAATAGGGTAAATAGTGCATTAAAAAACAGGAGGTAATTACCGATACTTTTTCCTTCGTTGTAGCGCTTTAGCGCTACAACAAGTCGCACCTAATACCTTGTTTGAGATGAAATAGTCCACTACGATACTTTGCTCTTGCCTGACGTATGAAATTTCTGGGAATTGATTTAGGATGGCGCTCTGGAGCGACTGGGTTGTGTTGCTTAGAGTGGGGCGCTGGGCAATTGCATCTGCTAGACTTAACGACAGAGATCGACCTGGAGCGGATTCTGGCTTGGATCGATCGCCAGGTTCCCTCTGAAACTCCTGGATTAATTGCCGTAGATGCGCCAACTCTAATTCCTAATCTAACCGGAATGCGTCTGTGCGATCGCCTCACCCATCGCTATTTCGGCAAGTACGATGCGGGATGTTATCCTGCCAATCAACAGCGTCCATTTGCCGAGCGTACCACAGGATTTGGTGAATCTTTAACCACACGGGGGTTTAGCCATGCCCCGGAAATCATACCTCAAACACCCGGACGCTATCAAATAGAAGTCTATCCCCATCCAGCGATCGTGAATTTATTTGGACTAGAGCGGATTTTGAAGTACAAAAAAGGTAAGGTGGGCGATCGCCGGTTAGAATTATCTAAACTGCGAGAGTTTATCGGCGATCGACTTCCCCAGCGCCAACCCCCTCTGGCTGTTCTTAATTTACCTGATATCCCAGAAACAGGAAAAGCCCTTAAAATAGTTGAAGATCAACTCGATAGTCTCATCTGTGCCTATATTGGGGCTCATTGGTGGTATTGGGGAACCGAAAAAAACTGGGTACTTGGAGACCTCAGTTCTGGATATATCATTGTCCCGTTCTAAAAAACTTAATGTGGGACAGACTGTAATTAGAGTATTTTTTTTTCTTTGTATTTGCCGTCATTACTGAACGTGAAAACCATGGACTTACAGCAGTTTTCGCTCTTATGTAGTACATTTCTATCCCCCCAACCCCCCTTAGAAAGTTGGATTTAGGGGGATTTTTCTTGCTGTATACTCCTCTTCTTACTCTGCTTGTGAGTAGACGGCTTACTATTTTTTTTAAGTAATATAAACACCAATCAGCTTCTTCAATTTTTTCAGAAAAACAAGCTACACAATCAGAGGTTCATTAGCTAGACCATTCCTTTCATCATGCTAGAGATCCAATGTCTTGAGAATGGCATTATATTCTCTACTGCGCCAGCGTCTAATCGCCAATTTGTGCATTAACAGAAGAGTCTATTTTTTTACGTTCCACACTTGCCCCTTTCTGCTGCACAACATGGGTTAGCTCATGGGCAATTAATTCCTGACCTTGGGGACTTGATGGTTTATATTGTCCTTTATTGAAAAATACATCCTGTCCCGTGGTAAATGCTTTTGCTTGTATCGATTGACTTAAACCATGAGAGTGGGAATCCGTATGCACCTTCACACCACTAAAATCAGCGCCCATCGCTTCTCCCATTTTCGTCTGAAGCGTAGGATCTAAGGGTTGTCCCCCTCGTTTCGCTTGTTTGAGTTGTCCTTCAAACTCTGGGGTAGCTCTTCCTCCTGCTAACCCGTCCCGTTGTAGTCCTGGTTTGGGTTTCATATCTACCTCCTCCTCCTCGTTCCGTTGCACCGCTGAGTCAAGAGGCTTCATGTCTACCTCCTCCTCCTCGTTACGTTGCACAGCCGAGTCAAGTTGCACAGCCGAGTCAAGAGGCTTCATGTCTACCTCCTCCTCCTCGTTACGTTGCACAGCCGAGTCAAGAGGCTTCATGTCTACCTCCTCCTCCTCGTTCCGTTGCACAGCCGAGTCGAGGGGTTTCATATCTACCTCCTCCTCCTCGTTCCGTTGCACCGCTGAGTCAAGGGGTTTCATGTCTACCTCCTCCTCCTCGTTACGTTGCACAGCCGAGTCGAGGGGTTTCATGTCTACATCCTCTTCCTCATTGCGTTGCACAGCCGAGTCGAGGGGTTTCATGTCTACATCCTCTTCCTCATTGCGTTGAATACCTAATTGTTCAGGTATTCCTGCACTCGAATCGTCTTCTTTTGTCTGTACTCCTTGACTGGGTGCAGGTTGGGGTTGATTAATTTGTTTAACAACTTGACTAGCTACTGCATCCGCTTGTTGTTCGTGAACATCCCCCGGTTCTCCAATAGTTAGTTTCGCTTGTACGGGGGCTGGATGGCCATACATTTCGTGCAGACTGGTATAGTTATAGCTCGCTGCTGGCTTAAAAGGAGGCAGTTTTTTTTCTTGGCTCTCCTTGCGTTGTACAGAGGGCAGGACTTTAGGGGCAAACCGACTAGAAGACTTCTGAGGTGCAGAACTCTGTTGGGCAGTTTTTTTGCGACGGATGTAGGAGCGCATAGTACAGAAACCCAAATTCAACAGTGAACAAATAACTATACGGGTATAGCTAAGGGAAGCATAATAACACCAATATTATATCAGTTTTGTTTTCTCTTGAGCCATTCATATTCTTAAAGTCTGCGATTCCTTACCTATTCCTTACCCGTAATAGCTTCGCGATGGCTTGAACTACTGATCGTGTCTTCTTTCCATTCTGGGCCAACCAAATCATCTAGAGAATCGTCACTCAGCCCTCCTCGTCGATTTCTTGCTTCTGCTTCTTTCAAGAAATCATAGCCAATTTGTTTCCATGCATTGGGGCCATCATATAGACCCGGAAGTTGGCGAAATTCAATCACTGCTCCACCTCTTTGGTCTTGGCCGACTGATTCCATTTTGCTTACCGATTTATTGCCACGACGAATGGGCCCAACTCCAAGATGTCTTTCAGATGTTACTGAATTGCCGGTCAGGGTCTGAGTTGTATCTTTAGAGGCAAATGTACCCAGGGAAGTATTACCTCCTGGTATCAATTTGTTGTTCTCCGATAAAATCTCCTTGTTTCCTGTTTTTAAATCGCCCTGGTATCCCGTCCAAGTTAATTTCTTTTCTCTCCCTGTTTTTTGAATTAAAAGTTTCAGGATTTTCTTTTTATTGCCAATGACATCATAATAGGTTTTCTCCGCTTCCGTAAATCCAAATTTTAGAGTTATTGTGTTTGGAGTTTTCATCAAAATCGGAGTGATATTTTTTGTGGTACTGCCGCCTGAAAAGCTTATCGCCCCTAACATATGCAAGGCTAGATGGGTAATCCAACCTTTCAATCCACGCATATTCCCCATCTCTGCGAATTTAGACTCTCTAGTTTTTTGAAATTTAGACAATGATTTTTTGAGTTCTGGGATGATTTCTTCTGCAATTTCAACTGCTCGAATAATATTGTTCCGCGAAGCGTTATAAGCTTCTTTTTCTTCTTCGCTTAGACCGGCCGCTTCCGGATTTTCATTAACATTAGTGGAGGAATATTTGGATTGTGCATACCAACTTGCCATATCACTATACTCGCGTAAGTCAATTCCGACATTGACTTGCACACTTCCTTTCCAGTTGTGGGTGGGTTCTTTGGGCAAACTGGCAAATTGAGAAATTTCAGGGTAATCAAAAGGCCCTAAGTTGAAATTAGTACGAAATGGATTCTGGGCATGTTTGGTTAAATTACTGGTCTTCTGATTAACTGTATTGACAAATTGAGTGATTTGAGATATGGATTCATCAAACTCATCTTTATTATTGGCTGGAGGGTCCATAACAATTTCCATCAATGCAGAGTTATTGCTATCTCTCCAGGGGTGATTGGGGGGTTTTTTGCCGGAGTTGACCCTCGGATTGTGATCGACCTGAGCCACAAATTTCGAGCCAGCAGCGATCGCCCCAGAAACCTTCCCAAATTCTTCTACGGAGGGTTTGTACGCGGAGTAATTACCTCTAGTATAATCAACTCTGCCATACACTGCCCCTTTCTTGTTGAGTCCCTTAGAATCGGTAGCTTCTTCACTCCCTAACTCTAAAAATGTCTTTTTATGCTCTTTGGACATATTAGCAACCCATTTTAAGCTGTTTACCATTTTCTTATTACTCTTTTTCTTCTCTAGATATTCTTGCTGTTGTGTCTCTGATAGAGTTAAAAAATACGTAACTTCATTTGGATAATCTTCTTTGAGATCTTCTAATGTGTATGTCTCACCAACATTTCTAAATTTAGCCTTGAGATCATTCTCTTTGCTATTGCCAAATTCTGCTGCCGTCCAATTGCGAAGTTTTGCCATGTTCGTCGTACTCATTTTATCAACAGGTACAGGGACTTCAATTTCTAATCCGATCGCTCGTTGGATAGTATTCTCAGAAGTGGAACTGACGGGGTTTAAATCCTGAATTGCCGCTAATGTTCTGGAGGGAGACGAATCGCCTTCTTGTTCAGAGGCTGATTGTTCCTGTTGTTGCAGATCTGGAGCGATATTTTCTTTTTTCTGTATGTCTTGACGCGGTTGAGGTTCAGGTTGATTAAGGTGGGTAAACCCTTGATGAGCTACTGTATCGGCTTGCTTTCTGTGGACATCCCCAGGTTTGCCGATGGTAAGCTTTGTTTGCACTGGTGCTGAATGGCCATATATCTCGTTCAGACTATTGTATTGATAGTGTGATGCTGGCTTAAACTGAGCTAGGGATTGTTCTTGGCTTTCCTTGCGCTGTACAGAGGGCAGAACTTTAGGCACAAACCGACTAGAAGATTGCTGAGGAGCAGAACTCTGTTGGGCAATTTTTTTGCGGCGGATGGAGCAGGGCATAATTTAGAAACCCATGGAAACAAGCTTACTGCTATTATATCAGTTGAATTCAAGTGTAAGAGTTGCTTGTAGCCCCAATTGCATCCAACTTAAAAATCTATAGTAGAGACAGTAGTTTTTACTCACAGTCAAATGAGACAAAGGGGTAGCCTATGATGGGTTTCAGTGGAGAGATACAGCGCTTTGCGCTAGGGAATAGGGAATGGGGAATAGGGAATAGGATTGTGGTACATGGCTTTGGGAATTTAAAAGTGTACTCCAGAACAGCACAAGGTTCTGTAAGTTTTAAGTTTTGAGGGTTAGAGGTAAGTATCCAGAGCCTATGCAGTATTTGAGTCTTTGTATTGGTGAGATCCATCGTCGTCTCGATCGCCACATTCGTCAACTGCAAAATCTCGATCTTGCGGATACTCCTTCCATTGATCTCGATGTACCTCCCTCGGATATGGAGGAACCGCTTCCGGCTTTAGAGCAGTTGTGCAAGGTGTTTGAGCTGTCTCCCTTTGAACGCAAGGTACTGTTGCTCTGTGCAGCGCGGACGTTGCATCCCCAGGTTCCGGCGCTCTGTGCCCATGCTCAGGAGGATGCCAATTTAACTTATCCTACGTTTCAATTGGCGATCGCTCTTTTTCCTGATGTCCATTGGGATGCTCTTCACCCCCAAAGACCGCTAAGATTATGGCATTTGCTGAGTTTAGCAGAAAATGAAGATATTACTCACACCAAACTTGAGATAGATGAGAGCATTTTACATTATTTATTGGGGAATGTTTATCAAGACGAAGAATTAGCCCTACTGCTTGAATCTGTTGCCCTTCCTGTCCCCTCTTTATCGGTATCCCATCAAAAGATTGTCGAGTTGGCTATTTCCGGTTTACTCACGTCCCATCCAGTACAATTATGCGGATGGAATTTAGAAGATAAACGGGCGATCGCCCAAAATATTGGGGACTATTTTCAACTGCCCGTACAAGTTCTGTCCAGTCGCCATTTACCTAGCGATCCGAAGGAGCTAAAACATCTGATTTTTCGCTGGCGACGGGGGAGGCTCTTAGCTCCAAGTTTACTGTTATTGGAATACAATCCGGTTAAAGGTTCAGAAATGAGCCAACAGGCGATTTTAACTGATTTTATCCAAGACTTGAAAACGCCGGTTATCATTTCTACTGCGATCCGGTTTTCTTCAGTTAATGTTCCTCTGCTGACGTTTGATGTTCCCAAACTTTCCTATTATGAACAATTGCAACTGTGGCAAACCCATTTGGGAGAGGCTACTGAAAAACTCAACGGTCATTTAGAGGGGATTACATCCCAATTTAATTTACCCTCGACGACGATTAAGGCGGCTTGTGCGACATTAGAAATCGGACTTACAGAACCGGATACTATCGGCGATCGCCTTTGGCACTTTTGCCGCTTGCAAGCTCGACCGAGTTTAGACGATCTCGCTGTTCGGATTGAAACTAAAGCCAGTTGGAACGATTTAATTTTACCCGCCCAGCATAAACAAACTTTGTATCAAATGGTTGCCCACTTACGACAGAGGGTGCGAGTGTATGAAGAGTGGGGATTTGCTGGCAATGAGCGACGCGGGTTAGGCATTAGCGCCCTGTTTTCCGGGCAAAGTGGCACCGGTAAAACGTTAGCAGCCGGGATTATTGCCCGTGAGTTAAAGTTAGATTTATATCGCATTGATTTAAGTTCAGTCGTCAGTAAATATATTGGTGAAACAGAGAAAAACTTAAAACAGGTATTTAATGCTGCCGAAATGGGGGGCGCGATCTTGTTGTTTGATGAAGCCGATGCTCTATTTGGAAAGCGTTCAGAAGTGCAGGATAGCCGCGATCGCTACGCGAATATGGAAGTCAGTTATTTACTGCAAAGTATCGAGGCTTATCAGGGATTATGCGTGCTAACCACTAACCTGAAAGGGGCGATCGATCAAGCCTTTCTGCGCCGTATCCGCTTTATTGTCCAATTTCCCTTTCCAGATCGCGACAGTCGCGAAGCCATTTGGCAGCGAATTTTTCCAGCAAAAACACCAACCAATGACTTAGATTCCCGAAAGCTTTCTAACCTCAATGTGGCTGGAGGAAACATTCGCAATATTGCCCTCAACGCCGCATTTTTAGCCGCCGATTCTGGCGAACCCGTGATGATGAAACACCTGTATGAAGCGACAAAAAGTGAGTATATTAAACTCGAGCGATTGTTAACCGAAAAAGAAATTAAAGGATGGATTAATTAATCCTCTTTTAAGGCTTACTTGATGCCACTTCCATACAAGGTTCTCCCTTACAGGGATTAACTTCAACCAACACATGAGAAAGGGCAGAAATGGGGGCAAGAAGCGTTTTATAATATTCAGGTTTTTGGGGATAGTGGGTAACCAGGGAAATGGTTGCGGCTAAATGATCTTCACTCAGATACCAGACATGCAAATCCACGACCCGATTATCTGCATCCTGTTCAATCTGATGAATAATATCGAGCTTGGTTTTTTTGTCGATCGCCCCATCAAGCAACACAGCACTGGTTTCTCGCAACAGATTATAAGACCATTTGCTAATCACCATCGCTCCGATCGCACCCATAGCAGCATCCATCCAGATCCAACCCAGAAACTTGCCAGCAAACAGAGCCAGTATTGCCAAAATCGAGGTTAAAGCATCAGCTAACACATGGAAATAGGCAGCACGAAGATTATGATCGTGATGTTCGTGAGTATGATCGTGATGATCCTCTAACAACAGAGCGCTCACTAAATTCACGACCAAACCAATCACCGCAACAATAATCGCCTCATTAAACTGAATCGCTTCCGGTTGTAATAAACGACCAATGGACTCCACTACCATCACACAAGCAACCACTGCCAGAGCCACCGCACTAGCAAACCCTCCAAGAGTACTAACTTTACCCGTGCCAAACGTATATCTAGGGTTATTGGCATGAGAGCGAGCATATTGATAGGCAAATAACGTAATTCCAAAGGCAGCCAGATGGGTAGCCATGTGCCAGCCATCAGCCAGTAAAGCCATGGAACCAAAAATTGTACCGGCTACAATCTCACCAATCATTGTGACCAGGGTAAGAGCCGTCACGATTTGGGTTTTTCGTTCGGCACTATGGCGATCGACTAAAAAATCATGGGAATGTTGCCATTCTTCGAGGTGATGAATATGCATAAATCGATCAACTCACTCCTACGTGGATTAATTGAAAGTCTTATGGGGTAAAAAAATAGGAAAATCAGGAGATGTAGAGATCTCCGATTACTTCCCATTACTTTTTACTTTCGACTTAATTTAATACTCTACCAATTTAGCGATCTAATAGTCTACCAATTCTGCTCGTAACCCAGTATTACGGACTAACTCTAGCCTGTCTTGGGCTTCTTCTACCGTTGCAAATGCACCGACTTGAAGCACCGATCGCCCTTGGTAAGAACTGCGGAAGGCATCCGGAACTACAGATTTTACCTGGTTTTGTTCTTGGGTAGAGGAAGCATACACAATCACTCGATAGCGCAAGCCTAAAGCAGAAGCCACGCTAGTCGGAGGTGGTGGTGGTGTTCCCGGCGCACTGGCTCGGTTAGGAATGCGACCAGCATAGCGGTTATCTCCCAAAGGAATATCGATATTGGGAACGGGAAGGGGATCTAAGTTAGGAACTTGGGAGGTGACTGAAGAACTACGGTTGGGAGCAGGAAGGGGCGATCGCTGGGGGGCAGGAGGTGCAGGAAGAGGTGTTCTGGATTGGGGAGGGGGAACAGGAATGGGAATCGGTGCAGGAGTAGGGGAGTTATTCGTTGGAGGAGGAGCAACGGGACGAGAAGGGGTAGGTAGCAGTAAGGGAGGGGGACTCGGACGCGAGTTTTCTGGAGCCGACTGAATCAAGGCAGCCGTTCCTTGGAAGTCCAGACGACCCGCAATACGACGGGTAATCAGTTGATTGCCATAGGCAGGAATCGTATTTTTCGCACCTTGAGCATTAATATCATATTCGCCATTATTACTGAATTGATTGTTTCCTGGTTCATTCGATGTACCGAGATTAGGTTGAGATTCAGAGATCGCCACTAACCCATTACGCCGATTATTCTCGATGCGATTTTCCCGTAAAATGGGGGTTGCTTTGGCTTGCACGACAACACCATCGCGATTATTGATAATTTGATTATTGATAATTAAGGGTGTAGCATTTTGATTAATGTTAATGCCAAATCCGGTATTGTCAAAGATATTATCCCGGACTTCTGGATTCGATGTGCCATAGATGGTCATGCCATTGGCTCCATTGCCAGTAAAATAGTTACTCCGAATTACAGAGCCACTTCTACCCGTGATGGAGATGCCATCATGCACATTCCCGGTAAATGTATTATCCGCAACCACTAAAGAACTCGATTCAATCCATAATCCATAACCGCGACCATTGGGGTTGGTTACTGTTACGCCAGCCAGAGCAGCGTCATTTGCTCCCAGGAGGGTAATATTTTGCCGGGCAAAGGTGGGACTGAGGAAGCGTCCCCCTCCTTGAATAATCACGTTTTTCCCTTTATTATCGGGGTTCCCGACCACAATTACATTGGGTTTTAATTGAATGGGAAAAACTTCGCCCGTTTGCTGAGAATAGGTTCCCGCAGAGAGTTGAATGATATGGTTGGGGGAGGCCATCCGCAAGGCATAGGTTAAGGTTCGATAGGGTGCTTGGGATGTACCATTTCCCGATCGATCGTTTCCGCTTTGGGGATTTACCCATAGGGTTGGCCGTTCAGTGGAGACTCCTGGGGTGAGTTGAGCGATAGATTCAGAAGCCAACACCGGTTTGGGGGCAATTGCCGTACTCAAACTCAGAGTCAGTAGGGTGAATAGAACGGTACTGGAGTTAACGATTGTTCTGTTCAAGGGAACCTCTCTGGTGGTAAGGGTGTGAGGATAGTTAAGAGTTGCACATTATGGTATCACTTGTAGTCTATGGGAGTATAGACTCAAGCGATAGGCATTTCTGAATGCTTACGCGGCGATCGGGTTCCCATCCGTAATCTGCTGGCTCTTTAGCTTGAAGCCTTAGACCCTAAGCCATACAAGCTATTGCCAATTGCCTATTGCCTATTGCCTAGCGCGAAGCACTATAAGTTTCCGGTGGAACAATGGGCGATCGCAGTATTCAGGATTTATGTACAGTATCAATACAGTATCCAGTAGTCAGCCTGATGGGAGAGTGGAAATATCATGATCCGGTTTAAAACAATGGGACTTCAACCTCGGAAATGGGTAAGCGCGGCCATGATGTCGCTGGCAATGGTCGGTGTTTCAGCACTTCCGGGATGGTCTCAACCCAATCGCCTGCTGAAAATTGGGATTGAGCAACGATTTGGCGATCGACCTGGGGAAACCTTAACGTTGAGAGCGCTATCGGGCGATCGCCTAACGCTACGCTATGCAACGACAGAGGGAGAGGCTACCCTAGACACTGATGCCGTTAAACTCCAAATTGAGATGAAGCCTCTACCCCAACCGATGGTTGAGGAACGAGTAGTCTTAAGTACCCATCGCAGCTTTGAAAGTGCCGAACATGATGCCCACAAATGGCGAGAACGGGGTTTAGAGGTCGAAGTTGCTAATCCCGATCGCTGGCAAGTTTGGGCCAAGCGCGAGGTATATAATACGCCCCTACTGCGCCGCATGTTGCTCGATAGCTTAAAGTCTGAAGGCAATACCATCGCCCATATCGAGACCAAAGTATTACGCCACTATCCCCAAGCCTATTGGGTGGTGAATGGGTATCGATATAACCGTCGTGCTGTGGATATCAGCAGTGGTAATAACCGGATTCAAGTGGTACATCCTGAAGGAGTGACCCGATTATATGGCGGTTCCTTGCGAATGCAACCCAACGCCTATGGCAATTACACCTTGGTCAATTTTGTCCCCTTAGAGACCTATTTACGGGGCGTGGTTCCCCATGAAATCGGCCCCCAAGCTCCCCCCGCAGCCGTAGAAGCCCAAGCCATTCTAGCGCGAACCTATACCCTAAGAAACTTACGCCGCTTTGGTATTGATGATTATGAACTCTGTGCGACCACAGATTGTCAGGTTTATTGGGGGTTAGGAGATGCTTCAGCTAGAGCGGATCGGGCGATCGCCGCGACTCGCTCTTTAGTTGCCACCTACGAGAATGAATTGGTCGATGCCCTCTATTCTTCCACCACCGGTGGCATTACTGCACCCTTTGAAGATGTTTGGAATGGCCCGGCACGACCCTATCTGCAAGCGAGGGTTGATTCGACCGGGCTAGTATGGGATTTAGCCCAAAAAAGCTTGGGCAATGAAGCGAATTTACGGGAATTTCTCAATCTGAAACAGGGATTTAATGAAACTGGGTGGAACCGTTTCCGGTGGAGCTATAGCACTTCCTTAAAAGATATGACCGAGTTCTTGAACAAATATTTGGGCAACCGCAACCATCCCATGACGGGTATCCAAAAAATTGAGAGTGTAAAAATAACTGAGAGATCGCCATCGGGTCGGGTGTTAACGATGGAAGTGCAAACCGATAAGGGGCCCTTAGAAATTAGTAAAGACCAAATTCGCAACGCCTTTTATCCTCCCATTAGTACCCTCTTTTATCTTGACCCCATGTTAGATGAGAACCAAGCGCTCAAAGGCTATACCTTTGTCGGTGGGGGCTTTGGCCATGGGGTAGGATTAAGTCAAACAGGGGCTTATCGCTTGGCAGAGTTAGGTTGGAATGGGGAGAGAATCGTACAATTCTACTTCCCAGGAACTCAGATTCAACCCTTGAATGAGGCGATCGTCTTTTGGCGCGATCCAATGGTGACTGAAAATCAAGGGGAAGAAGGTTAATTGATCCAGGCAATAGGTAATCTCAGTACAGGACAAAAAGCTTGAACAAAAGGCTTGAAAAGAAGAAGCAGATGGGGTTTCATCAGACTCAATCCAAGTATCTCTTTGATTTTCTCCACTGCTTACCGTTTTTGTCCTGTACTTAGAGGCAGTTACCTCCACAATTCCATTCTCTATTTTGCCGAGATTTTCACGGAAATCTGGGAAGATGTACGATCGGATGTTGAAGAAATTTATCCGAAGATCGATTTTCCTCAAATCTGCGTGTTTCCAGAAGATTTAGAGGTTTTGCTAACGGAAAAATTTTGGAATTCATAAAAATCATAGTAAAATAGAGAAGTTTCCTGAGAACTAATTTTAAACTATCTTGAACCAACCTTACCTATCCCTAAACTATGCCAACCGTTGAATATAATCTAGAATTTTGGTCAAATTATAGCTGGTCCGATCGAGGTGATGAATGGTCTCATGCTTGGGGCGGCACAGAATTTTTATGGTGGGGAACCCTGTATCCTCGGATTCAAGCCTTTATTCCCACGGGCACCATTTTAGAAATTGCCCCGGGTTATGGTCGATTTACCACCTATTTTAAGGATTATTGTCAAGAGTTAACCCTTGTTGATTTAGCTGAACCTTGTATTGAAATTTGTCAAAAACGGTTCGCTAACTATTCCCACATTAACTATTATGTGAATGATGGGAAGTCTTTAGATATGATTCCTGATCGCTCTATTGATTTCGTCTTCAGCTTTGATTCTCTGGTTCATGCTGAATCTGATGTAATGCAAGCTTACTTAATGCAGCTAGGGCGAAAACTTAAACCCAATGGATCTGGATTTTTTCATCATTCTAATATGGGTCATTTTAAGGACAGTTCCGGGAATATTACTTTTCCAAATCCCCATATGCGAGCTGAAAGTATGACCGCTAAACTGTTTGCAGAGTATTGCGATCGGGCAGGCTTGCACTGTTTAAGCCAGGAATGGATTAATTGGGGAGATAATGATGATATTCTCAAGGATTGCTTATCGACATTTAAGGTGAAAGATCCACAATGGAATCAAAATAATCGAGTGTTTAAAAATCCCCATTTTATGGAAGAGGCAAAACGACTACAAGATATTTCTGTATTGTATCGTCCTTCTCGGTTTTAATATCATAGGTGCGTTACGCTGTTGCTAACGCACCCTGCTCGTTTACGATTGCCTATTCCCTAGTTTTCCATATTCAATAATACTTTCAAGGCTCCTTTTTGTTGAGCCAATTTAAAGCCTTCTAGACCTTCCCTGAGGGGATATTCTGCTTGGATTAAACGGTTAATATCAATTTGATGCTGCTCTAGGAGAGCCAGGGCTTTGTCAAAGGGACCGCAGCGCGATCCAATTAAGGTAATTTCGTTGACGACGAGGGTGGAAGCATCTAGGGTTAGATTGCCAGTATAAGTGCTTTTTAGGACAAGGGTTCCCCGTGGACGCAGGGCGCGAGCGGCGATCGCAAATCCCTCTGGATTTCCCGTACATTCTATACTGCGATCAAATGTTCCATCTTGTACATCATCCGCAAACCCCACCTTAATTCCCAGGGCTTCTAAATTGGCTAACTTCTGCCGATGACGACCAATCGCCAACAGATCGCATCCAGTCAGAGCCAAGCTTTGAGCCACCAATTGCCCCAACTTGCCATCCCCAACCACTAAAACCCGGTCTTCAGCAGTAATCGATACCTGCTCTTGAATCTCCAAAGCTGCTGCTAACGGTTCTGTAAACGTGGCTGCATTGGTCTCAACCGTATCCGGAACTGAGTGTAAATTTTTAATCGGTAATGTTAAATAATCCGCAAATGCCCCATTCCGATTCACAATTCCCAACACCGTCCGATTTTCGCAATGGGTGGGTTCTCCGCGTTGACAAAAACGACAGGTTCCACAACTGGCATTAATTTCCCCCACCACCCGTTGATTGAGTAAATTTTCCGGCCCTTGCGCCACAACACCCACAAATTCATGACCGAGAATCCCCGTATAGGGATAGTATCCTCGCATCAATTCCAAATCCGTATTACAAATTCCCGCCCGCAACACTTTGACTAACGCTTCTCCCTCTGGAGGAGTGGGAGTAGATAAATCAGTTCGCAGTTGCAGGTTTTGATTTTCGAGCCAGATTCCTTTCATCATTAATATAAGTGCTTCGCGCTGGTCATGGCTAATGGGTAAAATAATTGTAAAATAGATTGAAGTAATTAACAATCCAATTTGTTTCGGAGTCACAGAGAGTGAAGACCATCAAAACTTCTCTCTATGAACAGGATTTTGTCCTCTGGACTGAGAAACAATCTCGCTTGATTGCCAATCGGGATTAAAAGAACCTATTACCCATTACCGCGCGTTTCATGTCTGCAACAGCGGAAAGCGCTTTATCACCATGTCTTTAACAGCGATTACTCAAAAAATAACCACTATCGGAGAAGCAGAGCAGCACTTTAATTTAGTGCAGACAGTCGCTCCTGACTTTTTTACCGAATGGCAAGTTGATTTACCGGAGTTAACGGAGACAGAAAAAACAGAATTAGATCGAATTAGAGCTAGATATCGCTATCATCGCGCTCAGGGATACAGCGCTTTGCGCTGTAACGGAGTACAGTCTCATTGAGATCGGTCATTGCGAAGGTCACGCAAGTGGAATGAAGCAATCGCAAAATCCCCCAATCTTGGCGATTGCTTCCCTGCGGTCGCAATGACAACTCACATCTACGATCAACAATGTACCTCATAGCAGCGCTTCGCGCTGTATCTGGCTGAAGG
>DDLS01000067.1:35944-61436 GCA_002340255.1 Cyanobacteria bacterium UBA2566 | reverse complement strand
CGCGTCCGACTGCTATTGTCATTGAGCAAATCCTCTGACGTTACAAATTTAAATCAATTGCAGGGGATGAATTCCCAAAGGTTCCCTATGTGGATGTCTTAAGAGATTGACCACTCGGTGGTAGAATCCCTTGAGTGTCTTTCCCTATATGAGGAATGACCTCTCCACTTTCAGGAACAGCCATTATTTTAATTAATTTGCCTCTTAAGCTTAGGCTTAGGGGCAAATTAATCTTTCTTAACATACCACAAGAAAGCAGAACAGGCATCCAAGTCCTTAAGGCGATTGGATTTTCCGCATAATATCTATAATAAACAATCTGAGAAATTTTACAATATGTCACACATTTTCTCAGATTCTCTCAGAAAAGAGGGTGGCTTGATGAGGGGACAAGAGGAAATCGCTTCCTACCAATGGTGGACAAAGATTAAGGTAAAATCAGAAAGCACTCTTAATTTGGTATAGCGATCCAACTTCACCCAGACCTATGACGGCACAAGGAACCTCCACACCAAAGAACAAAAAAGTTTTACATCAATCCATTCTCGGTTCACGCCGACTGAGTAATTATGCCTGGGCAACCATCATTTCTATGGGCGCATCTGGCTTTTTATTAGCCGGGTTATCGAGCTATCTGCAAGTCAACCTCATACCCTTTAGTAACCCCACCGAGCTAATATTCGTGCCTCAAGGTTTGGTCATGGGCTTATATGGCAGTGCGGGATTATTGCTAGCTCTGTATCTATGGCTAGTGATTCTCTGGGATGTCGGTGGTGGATATAACGAATTTAGCTATGAAACTGGCGTGGCTAAAGTTTTTCGTTGGGGATTTCCGGGGAAAAATCGCCAAATTGACTTGACTTATCCCTTAGAAGATATTCAAGCAGTGGGCGTAATTATTAAAGAAGGACTTAATCCTCAGCGGAAAATTTATCTGCGAGTAAAAGGAAAAGGGAATATTCCTTTAACCCGTGTGGGACAACCCATGAGTCTCTCAGACCTAGAAAACCAAGCCGCCGAGTTAGCCCGATTTTTAGAAGTGCCTTTAGAAGGACTCTAAGCCACCCATTCGGTACAATCAATCCGTAGCTTTGGTAACAGAAATTCAATTAATCCTATGCAAATTAGACCAAAATATTGGGTCATCTCGTTGATGCTGTTAAGTGCATTGGCGATCGCCGGATGCAGTGATAGCCTCTCTGCTCCTGACTCAGATGGCTCCCCCACTGCCACAGGAGCGACCCCTTCCCCAGTGGCGAGTGCCGATCCCAATCGTCCCTTTAACGGGCTACCCATTTTGGAAGGGAAAGCAACAGTGGTAATGACCGTTAAAGGCTCGCCCATTACAATTAGTGTAGATGGCACAAAAGCACCGGTAACTTCTGGAAACTTTGTGGATTTAGTCGAGCGCGGGTTTTATGATGGCTTGACGTTTCATCGGGTAGTGCGCGAGCCTCAACCATTTGTGGTGCAAGGGGGAGATCCCCTAGGCAATGGAACCGGTGGATTTATCGATCCAGCAACCGGACAGGAGCGACAAATTCCCCTGGAAATCACCCCACAAGAGGAGAGCGAACCGATTTATAGTCAAACGTTTCCTGTGGCACAAATTAACAAGCCTCCGGAACTTCAGCATACTCGTGGTGCAGTGGCGATGGCACGATCGCAATTTCCCGATTCTGCATCTTCCCAGTTCTATTTTACATTAGCCGATCTCTCCTTCCTTGATGGTAATTATGCTGTATTTGGTTATGTAACTGAGGGGATGGAAGGGGTTGATGCAATTCAACAGGGCGATAAGATTGACTCAGCAACAGTCACCCAGGGACTGGAAAACTTGAAGCGCTAGTGGGTTCTCATCTATGGCACGCAATCCCTTATTTGGTCTCTTCTCTCGCGCCTTGCGTTCGGCAACAGAATCGAATCGTCATCAGATTCCTCTGGATGCATGGTCAGAAATACAACAAAATCAGAAACGTCAACGTTTCAAGCGGCGCTCATTTTTGCAAATTGCTAGTGGGTTGGCTGGAGGAATGCTGTTAGGGACGGGTTGTCAATCTCCGGCTGCTACTGTGTCGGCACGAGAGGGATCTGCTCCCAAAATTGCGATCGTGGGGGCAGGAATTGCGGGTCTGAGTACTGCTTACACTCTGAAAAAGGCGGGCTACCGCGCCACAATTTATGAAGCCTCAGATCGTGTGGGAGGCAGAATGTATACGGTGAAAGATGCGGTGGGTCCAGGGATTTGGGTTAACCTTGGTGCTGAGTATATCAATAGCGACCATGAAGATATGCTGGCGCTGGCGCAAGAATTCCAGATTCCTCTGCTCGATCGCTTTGTCCCTGAAGAATTGGCTCTCACGGATCTGTATCATTTTGATGGGCAAATGCTCTCGGAAGCCAAACTTGCTGAAGCCCTTGTCCCCGTTGCCGAACGCATGGCTGCCGATGCCGATCGCCTGGATGAAGATTGGGAGAATGTCAGTGTTGAATTAGATGCTCTCTCCGTTGCTGAGTATTGCGATCGCATCGGTCTCTCGGGATGGTTACGAGAATTCATTGAACTCGTCATGATTACTGAGATGGGACTCGAAGCCGATGAAATCACAGCGCTTAACCTAATCTGGTTGCTTCCTAGCGTAGATAGGGAAGGCAATGTGGAATCGACTGGACACTCGGATGAACGATATCTAGTTCAAAATGGGACTCAAGCCATTACCGATGCCCTCGCAGGAGAATTACAGAATCAAATTGAGACTGGAATGGCCTTAGAATCGATTCGGCAACACGGAGAGGGCTTTAAACTCACCTTCAATTTTACCAAAGAATTGGGTTTAAAGCCCCGTCCTTCCAGGACGGCTTTTCCCGACTCCTGATGTTAGAATCAAACCATGAGAACCCTAAAGTTTAAGCTATACAGACATAAACGAAATAGATACCTAAAGCAACAAATCAATGCTGCTGGGGTTATCTATAATCATTGTATAGCGCTTCACAAACGCTACTACCGATTGTGGGGCAAGCACTTAAACTGTGCCCAACTGCAAAAACATATCGCTAAGTTAAGAAAGCGTAATTCTTTTTGGCAGTTAGTTGGCTCTCAAGCTGTTCAAGATATTTGTCAGCGAATAGATAAAGCTTATAAGCTATTCTTCAAGCATGATGGAAAAGGTTTTAGACCACCAAGTTTTAAGAAAGTCAAAAAATATAAGTCCTTCACCCTAAAACAAGCTGGCTATAAATTCCTAGGTGGCAACCGGGTAAAGATAGGCGATAAAGTCTATCAGTTTTGGAAGAGCCGGGAAATAGAAGGAAAGATTAAGACTCTAACGGTAAAGCGAACACCATTAGGTGAACTGTTTATAGCCGTTGTGGTTGATAGCTCAGAAAAACCAATCGCTCCCGAGTCTGGTAAAACAGCAGGGTTTGATTTTGGTTTGAAAGATTTTTTAACTTGCTCAGAAGGATTTAAGATAAAATCTCCTTTATTCCTGAAGCAGTCCATCAAGGATGTCCGTAAAGCGTCCCAAACTTTATCGAGCAAGAAAAAAGGCTCTAGAAATTGGAACAAGGCAAGACGGAATCTGGCTCGAAAACATGAAGCCATTGTTAATCGTAGACGAGATTGGCAGTGGAAGTTAGCCCATGAGTTAACCGATCGGTTTGATGTTTTGTACTTTGAAACCCTCAATCTGAAAGGAATGCAACGACTTTGGGGTAGAAAGATCGGCGATTTAGCCTTGGCTGAATTTCTTTCCATTCTTGAATGGGTAGCTGCCAAGAAATCTAAGCGTGTAGTTTATATCGATCAATGGTTTCCCAGTTCCAAGACTTGCTCTGAATGCGGTTATGTACTCAATGAACTGAAACTCAAAGAGCGTCAATGGTCTTGCCCTTCATGTTCAACGGAGCATGATAGAGATTTGAATGCTGCTTTAAATATTAAATCAGTTGGGGCATCAACTGATTCGTTAGGCGATGTAAGACAGTCCCAGACTGCTATTGCTGTTTGAGCGGAGAATCCCCATGCCTTTAGGCTGGGGAGTATGTCAATGATGTGGATGCAGATATTGTCGTTCTCGCTATTCCGTTTAGCGTTCTTCGTTCTATTCAGATAGAATTGCCCTTACCACAAACCTTGCGCCGGTTTATTAATGAGGTGGGTTACGGCAATAACGTGAAAGTTACGGTAGGTCATAACCAACCTGTCTGGCGAGATCGAGGATTGAGTGGTCTGGGATATACAGATCTGTCCTGGCAAAGCTGTTTTGAAGCCTCGCAACTTCAACCGTCTAAACTTGGAGCGCTAACCTATTATTTGGGTGGAGATATCGGTTTCAATAGCCAGCGCTACAGCATAGAGGAGAATGGACAACTCTATACCAAAATGCTCGATCGTTTAATTCCCAATCTACTGGAAACGTACAATGGAAAAGCCACTCGCCTCCATTGGCCGACCGATCCTTATGCTTTAGGTAGCTATGCTTGTTTTAAGCCAGGACAGTACACAGGATTTATTCAAAATCATGTTTATTTAGAGGGAGAAGATGAGCAAAACGTTCATCAGGGACGCTTGATTTTTGCCGGAGAACACACCAGTGATGACTATCAAGGCTATATGAATGGTGGGGCACAGTCAGGACGTTTAGCTGCACAAACGGTTTTGAAGCAGTTGGGAGTTGTCGCATCTTCAAGAGCCTGAGTGAGACAACATTATGGATACCTCGTATTAATTCAAATCCTGAAGCCGGTCAGAACGATTTAATCAGATTTGATTTTATTCTTGAGATTGCTCAAATTGGACTCGCTTGTACAGATCGGCCAATTTGATCGTAACATCTACTGACTGCAATTCTACTATTGTATCTTCATCAATTAACTCCGTGAGCAACCATTGGCGATCGCCAACCTTACGATAGAGTTCTACCCGATAGGAAAATTGATCGATTAACAAATATTCCTGTAGCTGGGGAATGGAGCGATAGAGGGCAAATTTTTGGTTTTTATCGAATCCTTCGGTGGACGAGGATAAAACTTCAGCAATTAAACAAGGATTCGTGAGCGCCATCTGTTTGCTGTCGGTAAACATTGGCTCTCCCGCGATCGCCATGATATCAGGATAAACATAACTCTCGGATGCAGACAACCACAAGCGCATGTCGCTCATAAATACAGAATAACCCCGATCCTCTAAAGCAAACAGCAAGAGAGCATGAAGTTTTCCTGTAAGAATATTGTGATTCGCTGATGCACCCGCCATTTTGATGATCTCTCCTTGAATAAACTCGCTTTTGTCAATATTCCGATTTTCCTGTTCTAGATACTCTTCAACTGCGCTCTGTTTTGTCATTGCAGCAACCATAATTTACCTCCTATATTGCCTTAAGCTAGTAGCCAGTAAGGCTGGTAGTGTCTACCCTACGACCTCCGCATCTTTTAATGATAATATTAAAATCCCCTAGTTTTCGATATTATGACAGTCGTTGTTGTTACTGGATTGGGTTTAGTCTCGGCGTTGGGATCGCGCGATAATGGGACTTGGCACAAGCTCCTCAATCTGGAATCAGCGATCGCCATGGCGCAACCGTTTCCGGACTTAACGCCTCGTCCTCTAGCTATGATTGGCGATCGCCCGGCTTCTTTGCGAGAGCTGACTCGTCAGTTAGTCCTGGAGACTTTGGAGGATGCAGATATGACTCCTCCCTTACCCGATCTGGGGATTGTTGTGGGATCGAGTCGCAGCGCTCAAGGGAGTTGGGAAGCGATCGCCGGGCGGTTTTTAACGGGAGATCCAGGATTCCCCCATATATCCAATTGTCTAGACTATTTGCCCGATCTTCCCGCGCGAATAGCGGCTCAACTTACCGGGACTCAAGGGATTGTCCAAGCTCCCATGAATGCTTGCAATACGGGCATGTGGGCGATCGCCCAAGGCTATGAACTGATTCGCTGCGGCTATACTCAACAGGTTTTAGCCGGGGCAATTGAAGCGCCGATCACACCTTTGACTCTAGCGGGATTTACGCAAATGGGAGCCTTAGCGAAAACGGGATGTTATCCCTTTGACCGCGATCGCGAAGGGTTGGTTTTAGGGGAAGGAGGCGCATTTCTCCTCCTAGAATCCCTAGAGTCAGCACAGCAGCGTCAAGCCTCTATTTATGGTCAAATCCTGGGAGCCGCCTTTACCAGTGATGCCTACCATGTGAGCGCCCCTAAACCGGATCGCATGAGTGCAGCGATCGCCATTAAAACTTGTTTGGAGCGATCGGGCTTAACTCCAAGTTCTATCGACTACATCCATGCCCATGGAACCAGCACTCCCTTAAATGATGCCGCCGAAAGCCAACTGATCCAGCACCTATTTCCAGCAACAGTTCCTGTTAGCTCCACGAAAGGCGCAACCGGGCATACATTGGGTGCTTCTGGAGCATTGGGTATCGCCTTTTCTTTAATGGCACTCAAGCATCAAATCTTACCTCCTTGTGTGGGGTTAAGGGAGCCAGAGTTTAATATCAGTGTTGTTCGTGCTGCCCGTTCTCAGCCGATACAACATTGTTTGTGTTTAAGTTTTGCCTTTGGCGGGAATAATGGGGCGATCGCCCTGGGCAAGAAGAGTTGATTCGTGACGAATTACTTTCTACAGAAGAGGACTGATTGGGGAAAGTATACAAAAATCTTAATTTTAAATTAAGTTCTCTGTCAGCAGATCCGATCGCAGGGTATTAAGAAAACCAGCAAAATTTAGGATAGATGGTGCAGCAAGATTTAGGATAAATGGCGGAACCCATAAAATGCGATCGCCAAACTAATACATCACAATTGAAACCACAACTCATCCCATCCTCCAACAACGGTTTAATGGTCATGATTTCTCCATCTCCCCATCCCCCTATCCCCCCATCTCATCTCTCACCCACAGTCCTAGTTATCGGCTATGGTAACCTCCTACGAGGTGATGATGGCATTGGGCAAACGGTAGCGATGAGAGTAGAAGAGTGGGAATGGATGAATGTGCGATCGCGTGCTGTCCATCAGCTTATGCCAGAATTAGCGCAAGAATTATCCGCAGTCCAGTTAGCTATTTTTGTTGATGCTGCCCTATCCGGAGACGACGTAACCCTCTCCAAACTTGAAGCGGTGCCAGAACAAGGATTACCTTGGGGACATTCCCTCAGCCCTCCTCGCTTACTTTCCTTGTGCCAATGGTTATATCACACTGTACCCCAAGCCTGGATGATTAGCGTCCCTGGAGTAGATTTTTCCGACAGCGATCGTCTCTCCCCTCTTGCACAACAGCGCGTTAAAATTGCCCTCAATCACATCACCCACCTGATCCAAAATCGTCACACTCTTTAATTTTTAAGCTTTAATTTTTAATTGACTATGCACGAAGTCAGTATCATGGAAGAAACCCTAAAACTTGCCCTCAACCACGCTCAAAACCAGGGGGCAAAACAAATTCATCGGATTAAACTCAACGTGGGAGAACTCTCCGGTGTTGTTCCAGAAGCTTTAAACTTTGCGTTTGATGTCGTGACTCAAAATACAATTGCCCAGAGTGCTACACTAGAAATCGAAACCATACCGGTTGAATGTTACTGTTCCAATTGTCAGGAAAACTTCTATCCCAGTGACATTATTCATATCTGTCCTCACTGTGGACAACTAAGCCGGGAAGTTCGTCAAGGGAAAGAATTAGAGTTAGCATCCTTGGAGGTTTCTTAAATCCATGTGTACTGATTGTGGTTGTGCCGTAACTCCTGGAAAAGTTGAGATTCATAGCCATTCTCATCCCTCCCATGATCATCATCATGATCGTGCCCACGATCATCATCACGGCGATCGTGCCCATACCCATACCCTACCGGTTCACCAAGCTATTTTAGCCAAAAATGACCGCCTCGCTGAACGTAACCGAGGCTATTTTTTAGCCAAAGGGCTGTTAGTTTTGAATATCCTTTCTTCTCCGGGTTCTGGCAAAACAACCCTGATTCAACGCACCCTCTCGGATCTGGGAGAACGACTCCCCACAGGGGTGATCGTGGGAGATTTAGCCACGGATAATGATGCTCAAAGATTACGGGAAACCGGTGCTCCTGTCGTGCAAATTACCACCGGCAGTATCTGCCATTTAGAAGCGGATATGATTGCCCAGGCGATCGCCGAAATTCCCCTTGATCCATTACAGCTTTTGATCATAGAAAACGTCGGTAATTTGGTTTGTCCCGCTGCCTACGATCTCGGCGAAACCTTGCGCGTAGCTCTACTTTCTACCACAGAAGGAGAAGATAAACCCCTCAAATATCCTACCCTGTTTAAGAGTGCTGATGTCATTCTGCTCAACAAAATTGACATTGCTGAAGTCGTTGGATTCGATCGCAAAATTGCCCTCAAAAACCTTCAGCAAGTCGCCCCACAAGCCCAGGTTTTTGAAGTATCTGCCCGAAGTGGTTTTGGTCTCGAACAGTGGTATGGTTATTTAGAGGAACAAATTAACCCACTTGCTCCCCAATTAGTACATCCATAATCTCCAATGTTAACTCGATTGTAAACAGAGACTTAAAAGAGGAAAAAACATGTTAAAAGCATCAGATATCATGACCAAAGATGTGGTGATGATTGGCGGTTTAGCCACAGTAGACGAAGCCGTTAAACTCATGCGAGCAAAAAACATTCGTTCGCTCATCGTTAAACGCCGTCATGACCAAGATAGCTATGGAATTGTAACAGAAAGTGACATAGTGTATAAAGTCACGGCCTATGGAACTGACCCCAAAACAGTCCGAGTTTATGAAATTATGACCAAACCCTGTGTGGTAATCAATCCCGATTTAGGAGTTGAATATGTCGCCCGGTTATTTGCCAATTTACAACTGCATCGCGCTCCCGTAATCAGTGGCGAAGTCATGGGCATTATTTCGATTACCGATATTCTCAATCGCGGTGATTTTCTCGAAAAACCCAAAGCCATCACCCTACAAGAAGAAATTGAAAAGGCACTTACCGAAGCCCGGGCAATTTGTAAAGAGAAAGGCCCCAACTCCCGTGAATGTGCGGTCGCTTGGGATATTGTCGAAGAGCTAGAAGCCGAAGCAGCTCACCAGCAAGCACAGAAAATCACCAAAACCAAGTTTGAACAATACTGTGAAGAACATCCCGATGCTATAGAAGCGCGGATGTACGACACTTAAACGTTGGGAAGCCAATCCCTCTCCTAGCCGAGAGGGATTAAGTAATCCGTAAAAAATCAACCCTTCTTTCCTTTAAAAGTCCCCATTATGGTTAACCTGACCCAAAAGTCAACAAAAATCTCTCGGACTCCCAAAAGAGAAAACCTACCCACGATGTACGAACTACCGAGTGAAGAAGTAGGAGAATCGGGTTTGCCAGACCAATATCATCCCATACCGGCTCAACTGTTAGAAGAAACGTTTCAACCTGCCACCTATTCACCAGAGCAGGTCTTTTCAGCCATGGATTTGAATCTCTACTACGATGTGGAGAATACCAAACGATACAAACGTCCGGACTGGTTTGGAGTAGTCGGAGTATCTCGACTCTACGAACAGAGAGAATTACGCAAAAGTTATGTCGTCTGGCAAGAAGAAGTGCATCCGTTTATGATTGTGGAACTGTTGTCACCGAGTACGCAACGAGAAGACTTGGGACAAACAACTCGTAAAGAGAGCGATGAAGTACCAAACAAGTGGGAAGTTTACGAACAATGGCTACAAGTGCCCTATTATATCGTTTACGAAGGGGAACAGGACAATTTTAGAGCATTTCAGTTAGAAGAAAATCGCTATCAAGAGCTAGAGATAAAGAATAAGGAATTGTGGTTAGAAGAGTTAGGATTAGGATTGAGGTTATGGCAAGGAAGTTATAAAGGAGTAGAGCGATTGTGGCTAAGATTTTATGATCAATCGGGGAATTTAATTCCGACAGAAGCAGAAGGAAGAAAACAAGCACAAGCCGCATTGCAGGAATTGAAAGAGCGCCTGATTGCCATGGGTTTAGATCCGGATAATCTATCCAATTATTAACTCTCAATATTAGAGAAGGCAATCGCATTTTTGTGTTAATTTTTCTCCTTCTCTCCCATAACCCTTACTCGAAAACCATCTAAGGAGCGGAAAAAGTTGGGTATAACCGGATTGACCCTAGCAAACTCCCCAAGGGTCGGATACAATATCCCTGACTTGAGCCAGAGCATTTGGAGTAACTGACTATGCTGATAGCGACTGTAGCAGAAGAACAGGGAGCGATCGCCGCTAACCTCCAGCAATTTCTTCTTGTCCTCTCCGTTTCTCTCAGCGTTGCCACCTTACCCCAAATTCTCCCTTGGTTTCGCCAGATTCCCTACACCCTCCTCCTGGTGATTGTTGGACTTGGACTCGCCCTCGTTGATGTGCGCTTAGTCAACCTCTCCCCGCAGCTCATCCTCTCCATTTTCTTGCCTCCCCTCCTCTTTGAAGCCGCTTGGAATCTAAAATGGTCAGGGCTGAAAAAAAACATCGTTCCCATTAGCCTCTTTGCCATCCTCGGCGTAGCCATTTCCGTGATTGGTATTGGTGTGGGAGTTAATCAACTCACCGGTTTACCCCTAGCGACTGCTCTGCTGTTAGGTGCAAGTCTCTCGGCAACCGATCCTGTTTCTGTGGTTGCTCTGTTCCGGGAATTAGGCGCTCCCAAACGCCTCAGCGTGGTGATGGAAGGGGAAAGCCTGTTTAACGATGGGGTAGCAGTCGTGGCCTTTAGTTTACTCGTCGGTATTCCCCTAGGCATAGAAGAATTTAACCTACAAGCGAGTCTTGTTCATTTTGCCGTCTTTGTCGGTTTAGGCTTAGGCATTGGTGGACTAATTGGCTTTGGTATTTCCTATCTTACCCAGCGCTTTGATTTACCCTTGGTCGAACAATCCTTAACCCTGATTTCCGCCTATGGAACCTACATTTTAATTGAAGAAGCCGGCGGATCGGGGGTCATTGGGGTGGTTACTGTAGGTTTAATTTTAGGTAACTTTGGCTCCCGTATTGGCATGAATCCCCGCACCCGCGTCATTGTCAGTGAATTTTGGGAATTTTTAGCCTTTTTTGTGAACTCCATTGTTTTCCTCTTGATTGGAGATCAGATGCAATTCTCTAGTCTGATGGAAAATTTAGATGAGATTCTGATTACCATCGCTGCCATGATTGTTACGCGGGCGATCGCCATTTACAGCTTAGGTACCTTGAGTAATTGGATGACTGAAGTGGATATTAATTGGAAAGAACAAACCGTACTCTGGTGGGGAGGGTTGCGCGGCTCCGTTTCTATCGCCCTAGCCCTAAGTTTACCCATTGCCCTAGAAGGACGGGATCAAATCAGTGCAACTGTCTTTGGTGTGGTTCTTTTTACCCTCTTAGTCCAAGGCTTAACGATTAAACCCCTCTTACAAGGCTTAAACCTTCTCGGTGATGAACCCCTAAGACGGCAATATTTAGAAGCTGTAGCTCGCCGAGTAGCGCTGAATCGAGTCATGGAAACCCTGACATCCGGCAAACAACGGCCGGAAATTGAGCCAGAATACTATCGTTATCAAGCCGCTCTCGTGCAAGGAGAACTAGAGCAGTTAGAGCGGAACATTCAAGAACTGCGGCAACAACATCCCCAAACGAGAGAATATGCTATTGAACAATTGCGGGAGGAACTTTTGGCGATCGAAGCAGATACCTATGCCGAGTTTATCAAAGCTGGACAACTTAATCAGGAGCTTTCCCCCTACCTGGTTGATGTTTTCCAAGATAAGGAAGAGGGGATGGGGGGATAGGGGGATGGGGAGATGGGGAGATGGGGAGGATTGCTTATTGCCTATTGCCTATTGCCTATTGCCTATTCCCCATTCTCTATTCCCTATTCCCCAATTTTCTGGCGCAAATCAGACAACACCTGATCGATTAACTCAACCACCTCAGTTTTGCCTAAATTAGCATAGCGCTCTTGGGCGGCTTCGAGTGAGGTGATGGCTTCCTCCCATTTCTCTTGTTTGATATAGGCTACGGCCGAATTATGGTAGGACATGGGAGCATCTGGATTGAGGACAATCGCCTCATCAAAAGCCGCGATCGCCTCATCATACTTTTCCTGAGAGCCTAGGGCAATCCCTAAATTATTATAGGTCTCCCAATTCTGGGGATTAATCTCTATGGCCCCCTGAAAAGCAACCACTGCTTCGTCAAATCGGCGATCGTGACCCAGGGCAATGCCTAAATTAGAATAAATTTTCTCCGAATTGGGATAAATTTCCAATGCCTGTTGAAACGCTTCCACCGCTTCGGAATAGTCCCCCAATTTCATTAACTCAATCCCTTGTTGATTATACTTTTGAGCCTCATCAAGGGCATCACTAGGGGTTTCCTCTTCATCATTAGGGATTTCCTCTTGAGCGATCGATAAGGGGGAACAGAGGTAAGCGAGACTCGGTTGTCCCCAGAACCCCAGTCCCAAAATTAAGAGAGCGATCGGAAAATAGACGTTTGCCAAAATAGGAGTGAAACTAGAAATCATGAGACACCTGAAGCCATCTGAGGATAATTCATACAAGAGCGATCGCTTAAACTGTAATATATAGCGCTTTGTGCTGGTAATGGGGAATTCAGTAATGAGTCAACTGTTTTTGCTTTAACTAGCCCCCATCATCTTTTGCCTTTTGCCTAGCACGCAGCACTATACCAGTTCATCGGTTTTCGATGTTATCCTGGTTCTGGTCATCTTTGGCCAACGACTTCAGGGCATTTTCAAGGGTCTCTCAATATTCCGATCGTAAAACATAACCATTTCATATGAAAGCAAGTAGCAACCCTATTTCTCCCTTAGCCTCCCGGTCACTGCAACTGGTGGGCTTAGTGATGATTGTCTCGTTTATTATTGATATTCTGATTATCGCTATTCCTCCTAACCTTCTGAGTCCCCAATGGAGACTCAATTTTACCAGTCAGTTGATTGACCGAGGGGTAATTCCCTTGGTGGGAGTTGCCCTACTTTTAGGGGGAATTTGGATTAAAGATTCAGAAGGGACAAGCGGCTCTAAACAGGGGATGTTGCGGTCAGCAGCCGTCTTAGTCTCCCTGATTTTAGGAATTGTTTATCTCTTAGTGGTTCCCCTACATAGTATTGACACGGTGCGCAGTCGTAACCGCGCTCTGAGAAACTTGGACGTACAAGCCCAACAAGCTGAACAACAATTGCAAGATCAATTGGAAAATCCCCAATTTCAGGCGGGATTAGATCAACGTCGAGAACAATTTAGGACTCAGATTAATACCTTAATTAGTAATGAGGAGCAGTTTCAACAAGCTATAGAACAAGCACCAGAAGGACAAGCTGAGTTACTCCAGCAGTTCAAGGATGATCCCAGTGCAATTGATAGCTTCATCGATCAACAGGTAACCGCTCTACCCCAACGGGCAAGAACCCAAATCGAGGAAGAGAAGATGCAACGGGAAGAGAGGGCCCAAGTGACTACGGTAAAATCTATATCTCAATCGATGAATGGAGCCTTATTAGCGGTTGGGTATTTGGGTGTTGGTTTGACCGGTGTACAACTTGGAGGTGGAGGACGGAAGAAGCGCCGTCGGTAAGATCCTTCTGTTTTGAGCGATCGCCAAACCTAGTGTACCGTTCCAGTTTAAGCGTAGCATGAGATGAAGATGGGGAAGGGCGTTAAGAGCGAGAGGATGGGCAAGACTTAACCCATACCATCAGAATCATAATGCCCGATTCGAGCTGTTTCAGTCCACTAGAAACCCACATGAGGGAGCGATCGCTTTTTGACCCTACCTGCTCCTGAAGTTTTAGCTCTGATTGACTGAAAATGTTCTCAATTTATATTCTCACCTATAACGAAGAACTGGATATTGGCCCTTGTATTGAATCTGCTCTAGTGTCGGATGATGTGATTGTGGTCGATTCGCTCAGTAGAGATCGCACTGTCGAAATTGCCCAACGTTATCCTGTCCGCATTGTTGAGCATAAATTTGAAAGCCATGGCCGTCAACGCACTTGGATGCTCCAAGAAGTCCCGGCTAAACATCCTTGGATATATATCCTAGAAGCAGACGAGCGCATGACCCCTGAGTTATTTAACGAGTGCTTAGAGGTGGTTAAATCAGCCGACAAAGTGGGTTACTATGTGGCAGAACGAGTGATGTTCATGAATCGTTGGATTCGCTACAGTACTCAATATCCTCGGTATCAATTGCGGCTCTTGCGTCCCGATCGAGTTTGGTTTAGCGATTATGGCCATACTGAACGAGAAGTGTGTGATGGCCCCACAGGATTTCTCAAAGAAACCTATCCTCACTATACCTGTAGTAAAGGTCTCAGTCGGTGGCTCGAAAAGCATAATCGCTATTCCACCGATGAAGCAGCCGAAACCATCCGTCAACTGGAAAAAGGGAAGGTCAACTGGGCTGAGTTAGTCTTTGGGAAAACCGAAGTCGCTAGACGACGAGCGCTTAAAGATCTCTCCTTGCGTCTACCCTTTCGCCCGGTTGTACGATTTTTCTATATGTATTTCATTTTAGGGGGATGTTGGGATGGTTCGCCCGGTTTAGCTTGGTGTACTCTACAAGCCTTTTATGAATATCTGATTTTATTGAAAACCTGGGAAATGCAATATTTACCCGTCCCTGAGTTAGATCCACAGACCTTAAAGCCACAGGAAAATTCTGCCCAGAATTCACAAGAGGAGGCAATAGGCAATAGGCCATAGTCATCGATCACCCGTTAAGGCTGTGAGCGAATTGTGTATTAGGGGATGCAAGAGGCAAAAGGCAATAGGCAAAACCCGGTTTTCCCCTTTGTTGGATTCGTGTAGATAGCCCTCAATTCGTCAGCTATTCCACAGATCGCCGGCAAAGTGTTTTATGATAGCCAATAGTGGGGATCGTCCCGATTCGGGAGTCGGGAGTCAGGCTAGAAAGCCGGTTTCTGCCCACTGCCTATTCCCTGTTCCCTGAGTAAAGAATCTTTGTGTTCCAACGCTTGAAGCAAGATTTGAAGAATGATTTGATTGCTGGTTTGCTGGTGGTGATCCCATTGGCAACCACAATCTGGCTAACCATTACCATAGCCAGTTGGGTGGTCAATGTCCTCACCCAGATTCCTAAACAGGTGAACCCCTTTGATGGATTACATCCAATTTTAGTCTCTCTTCTCAATCTGGTTGTCGGGCTTGCCGTTCCCTTACTCAGTATCCTGGTCATTGGTTTGATGGCTCGGAATATCGTCGGCCGCTGGTTGTTGGATGTGGGGGAGCGGATTGTACAGGCGATTCCTTTAGCTGGTTCGGTTTATAAAACCTTAAAGCAATTATTGGAAACCTTACTCAAAGATTCTAAAGATAAGTTTCGACGAGTGGTGTTAGTTGAATATCCCCGTGAGGGACTATGGTCGATGGGGTTTGTCACTGGCCCGGTGAGTTCAGATTTACGCTCCAAGTTTCCAGTACCGATGATTAATGTATTTATTCCCACCACGCCAAATCCTACTACTGGATGGTATGCGATCGTCCCGGAGAAGGACGTGATTAATTTAGCAATCTCGATTGAAGATGCCTTTAAGGTGGTCGTCTCAGCCGGTATCGTTAACCCCACAATGGCACTGCTTCCGCCAGCGGATGACCAATCAGGATATACACTAGAGGATCGGAAGAAGTCTCAATTGACTGAGAATCCGGCTGAAAAACTTGGCCTAACGGTTTCTCTGACTCTTGAGGAATCTTCTAAAGTTGAGTAGTGTTAGAGGGCCAATCTTCGGCTTTTAAGAATTATGCAACCGCGCCAAATTGCTCGTGAACTTGCCTTGCTGAGTCTTTCCCAGTTTTCTAAGCGAAAGACTCCGGAAAACCTTGAATCGATGATCTTAGCAGCAGTGAAGACGTTGCAAACGGAAGCATCAGAGTCTTTAGAGATGGCATCGGCTCAGTTGGAGAGAGGAAACGATCGCCTGTTGAATAGCGAAACAGTGGCCCCCAATATTGCCAGCTCTAGAGCGATGCTCAAAGAGGCGGTTGAACTCACCCAAATGGCTATTAATCAATTGGGAGATGCGATGACGTTTCCCGAGAAAGTCCATTATTATCAAGAGCAAACAGTTGTTCAAGATTATGCTTTAGAGTTGGTTAGTCGGGTCATTCAAAATCACCAGGAGTTGGACTCTATTTTATCTAAGGCGATGGTCAATTGGCAGTTAGAGCGCATTGCTCGTATCGATCGCGATATTCTCAGAATTGCAGTGGCAGAAATTTTGTACGTTAACCTGGATGAACGGATAGCTATTGATGAAGCGGTGAAGTTAGCCAAACGCTACAGTGGGGAGCAGGAATATCGGTTTATTAATGGGGTGTTGCGTCGGGTGGTAACGTTACTCAAGGAAGAGCAGTCTAAGTAGGCATAGGTAAAGTCACTTCAATTAAGGTTGATACATGATGCTCGATCGACAACGGCGGTATCTGTAGAGGCGAAAAATTTGTCACCTCTACTACTCGGTGGCGATTTGTTAAGTTTTAATACGCTTTAGTTGCTCAAAATTATATATCGCTATACAGTAATTGAACTATTGAAATTAAACCAAAAAAGTAGTTGACTTTTACGAGATAGCAAAGATGAGTAACAATTTGGCAAGCCAACTTCGGGAAGGAACGAAACAATCCCATACCATGGCTGAAAACACAGCCTTTATGAAATGTTTTCTCAAAGGGATTGTGGAAAGAGAGCCTTTCCGCCTGTTAACCGCAGATTTGTATTTCCTCTACAGTGCCCTCGAAGAAGAAGTACAGCGCCACAAAGACCATCAAGCGATCGCTCCCATTTATTTCCCCGAACTAGAGCGCAAAGGGAAATTAGAGGAAGACTTAGCCTATTACTATGGGGAAGATTGGAAAGAGCAAATCCAACCTTCACCCGAAGGCAAAAATTATGTTGACCGCATTCACGAAGTCGCCAATACCGAACCGGCTCTTTTGGTTGCCCATTGTTACGTTCGCTATATGGGAGATCTTTCCGGCGGTCAGGCTTTAAGAAATATTGTCCGTTCAGCTTTGGAATTGCCTCCAGATAAGGGGACTGGACTCCATGAATTCGACCAAATTCCCACCGTCGAGGCTAGAAAGGCATTCAAGGCTAAGTACCGCGATGCTTTGAATTCACTCCCGGTTGATGATGCCCTAGCTCAAAAAATTGTCGATGAGGCCAACATTGCGTTTCGACTCAACCGCAATGTTGTCCATGAACTCGAACCAGCTGTAAAAGCGGCGATCGGCGATCATACCTTCGATTTGCTCACCCGGCAAGATAAGCCCGGAAGTACAGAAAGAGCGCCTGGCAGTAGTTCAGTTGAGTTAGTCTCAGCCGCCGAATAAGTATTGAGCAGGGGTGGCTTTAATCAATTATGCTTCTCCTGCTCCTAATGAAACTCAAATCACAAAATTATTAAGGTAAAGCGATGCAACTTCTGCCACAAACAACCGTAAAATTCGACTCAAATTTACTCAAAAAATACGATAAACCTCTACCTCGATATACCAGTTATCCTCCCGCTACAGAGTTAAAACCCAATGTTGGCGATCTAGATTTTAGAACGGGTATCGCCGTGGGGAACCATAAAAAAACACCGATTTCCCTCTACTGTCATATTCCTTTTTGCCAAAGTCCCTGTTATTTTTGTGGCTGCAATACCATCATTACCAAGAGCCAAAAGAAAGTCGATCCTTATTTGGACTATGTTGCCCGTAATATTGAACAGGTTGCTGCCCTGACCGACCGAGACAGAAAAGTTAATCAGCTCCACTGGGGAGGAGGAACTCCCAACTATTTAAATCTCAATCAAATTGAATTTTTATGGAATCAATTTCAGCAGCATTTTAGTTTTAGTGAAGAGGCAGAAGTTTCTCTAGAAATCAATCCTCGATACATCGATCGCAATGCGATCTTATTCTTGAAAAACTTGGGCTTCAATCGAATTAGCTTTGGCATTCAGGATTTTAATCCTCAAGTTCAAGCCGCCATCAATCGCGTACAACCAGAGTCCATGCTCTTTGATGTGATGAGTTGGATTCGAGAAGCCGGCTTTGAGAGTGTAAATGTGGATCTGATTTATGGTCTGCCGTTTCAAACTCTAGAAACTTTTAAGGATACCATTGAGAAGACCCTAAAACTCGATCCCGATCGGATTGCGATTTTCAATTTTGCCTATGTTCCTTGGATGAAACCAGTTCAGAAAAAAATACCTGTAGATGCTCTACCCGAGCCATCGGAAAAACTCGATATCTTTAAAATGACCATTGAAGAATTAACGGAGGGAGGCTATGTGTTTATTGGCATGGATCATTTTGCCAAGCCTGATGATGAATTAACAATCGCTCAACAAGCTGGAGACCTACACAGGAACTTTCAGGGGTACACCACGAAACCGGAGTCAGATTTATTTTCTTTTGGGATGACTTCCATTAGTATGCTACATGATGTCTATATTCAGAATCATAAGCAGTTACCAGACTACTATCGAGCCATTGATGCCGGTATCCTCCCCATTGAAAAAGGCGTTAGCCTCGATCGCGATGACATCATCCGCAGAGCGGTCATTATGGAGTTCATGTGCCAATTTCAGGTTTGCCAACATGTGATCGAGGAAAAATACCACTTACACTTCGATCTAGAATTCGATGAATATTTTGCCAGAGAAATTGCTGAACTGCGTGTCCTGGAAGCGGATGGATTAATTCGGTTTAATGGTGAGAAAATTGAGGTCACACCGACCGGTCGATTGCTAATCAGAAATATTGCCTCTATCTTTGATGCTCGTACCAGAAAACGGCAAATTACCAGTTTTTCTAGGGCAATTTGAAAAGTTATAGTGAGCTTCGCGCTAGGCAATAGGTTGTATGGCTTAGGGTCTAAGGGTTCAGTCCCCCTATTGCCGGATCGCAACGTAAAGCGCTGTACAGGGGGCGATCGCGAAACTGTACTTTTGGTGAATGCCCAATGATAGACTGATGATTGCGATCGCAATAGTCCCTTAATCCTACAACCTGCACATAATCCTATGGTCTTTAATTGGTTTCGCCGCCAGTTTAATCGCTCTGAGTCTCCTGCTCCCTCCCCTGCACCTGCCCCTGAACCGCAACTAGAGCAACAGGAGGAAGTTGAAGTAGAAAAAACAGAAGAGGCTGTAGATTATCTTGCATGGGCTAAGGCTGCTTATCAAAATATTCAACAACAAGAACAACAAGAAGTAGAACCCTCTTCTGAAGTAGAAGAGAAAGCAGAGGAACTTGAAGCAGACGTTGCCCCTGAAGAAACGGAACCTGCTGTTGTCCCAGAAACTGTTGTTGAACCTTCAGAAACGGAACCTATCGTTGAGAATGCAACAGAAAGTGAACCGGAACCACCATCTGAGAGTGAACCGAAACCCGAACCTGTTGTTGAAAGTGAACCCGAACCCGAACCCACTCCAGCACCTGTATCCTTCCTAGAACGAGCCAAAGCAGAGCGGGGAGCGCGGTTAGAAGAACTGAAAGAAAAGGCCGTCGAAGCGCCAGAACCAGAAGAAAAACGTCGTTCTCCAGCGCCTCAAGAATTGGATGAAGATTTCCTTTGGTCGGCTGAGGTTCTTGCTAAACAAGGGAGACGGCCAGATGAGGTGTCCTTAGAAGAGATTAATTGGTTACAACAACTGCGTCAGGGACTCGGGAAAACCAGGCGCGGATTAATTAACCAATTGAAGGCAGTTGTGGGTCAAGGACCTCTCAATGAGGATGCGGTTTTAGAAGTTGAATCCTTGTTATTACAGGCAGATGTAGGCGTTGAGGCGACCGATCGCATTATTGAACAATTACAAGCTAAACTGCGCGAAGAAAGTTTACCCCCAGAACAGGCGATCGCCTACTTAAAACAACTCCTCTGTGATATTTTGGACTATCCTGGTGGCAAAGCCTACGATACCACTTTTGCCCCAGAACAAGATGTCCTCAATATTTGGATGTTAACCGGAGTCAATGGCGTAGGCAAAACCACAACTATTGGTAAATTAGCACACTTAGCCAAAAAATCTGACTATCAATGTTTAATTGGGGCAGCCGACACATTCCGTGCCGCCGCAGTAGAACAAGTGAAGGTTTGGGGAGAGCGAACTGGAACAGATGTTATTGCTAATCCAAGTAAAAATACTGATCCGGCGGCCGTTGTTTATGATGCAATTACTGCCGCACAATCAAGAAATGTAGACCTCTTACTGGTTGATACGGCTGGACGACTGCAAAACAAGAAAAACTTAATGGAAGAACTGAGCAAAATTCGCCGCATTATTGATAAGAAAGCACCCAATGCAAAAGTAGAATCACTCTTAGTTTTAGACGCTACCCTAGGTCAAAATGGCTTACGTCAAGCCCAAGTGTTTGCCGAAGTTGCCCAACTTAGTGGGGTTGTCTTAACTAAATTAGATGGTACAGCCAAAGGAGGCGTTGCCTTAGCGGTTTCCCAACAACTCGGTTTACCTATTCGCTTTATTGGTGCAGGAGAAGGGATTGAAGATTTACGCCCATTTTCCAGTTATGAATTTGTGGAAGCATTAATTAGTGGATGAAGATTAGAATTCTTGTAGAACTCAGGGAATAGGCAATAGAAAGTGTCCTCACTCTCCCTTTCGCTGCTCTATAAAAGAAACCGTAACATTACCAAATTGTGGATAAATCTAGGATAAAACCCGGTAAAATAAACTCTCCGGATATCGTTTGGGGATTGTCCAAGATTTCGACTTCTTGCTGAGGACGATACACTTCGACTCGTCGCTGTTTGCGATTAATTAACCAACCTAACTGCGCTCCATTGTTTATATACTCGATCATTTTCGCTTGAGTTTGCGATAAGGTATCGCTAGGAGACATCAGCTCGACGACAAAATCGGGGCATAAGGGTACAAATCGATCTTGTTCTTTCTCCGTTAAAGCATCCCAGCGCTCTAGTTTTACCCAAGAAGAATCGGGAGCGCGATTGGCTCCATTGGGCAGTTGAAAACAGCCACTAGAATCAAAGACCTTACCCAGTTTAGTTTGCCGATTCCAAGCTTGTAATTGAAAAGTTAAATCGGCATTGCGTTCGCTGGTATTTCCTCCAGTTGGGGGCATCACAATTAACTCTCCCTGGGCCGTTTTCTCAAATTGCAAATTGTCGTTTTCGTGGCACAGTTGCCAAAATTGCTCGTCTGTTAAATTGATTTTGAGAGCCAGTTGGGGAGGTAAAGAAATAATGGGAGTTTCCATATTCAGCCTCTAATTGGGATTGATCTCATAGGGATTAGAGTTGGGGATGGGATAGAGCGATCGCCTTTGAGTAGTTGGTACAGTTAAAGATGGAGTCGTCGGTTGAATCAAACCATATCCCCTGGGACGAATGGAGCCAGCGGGAGCAGTGAATTGAGTTTGAGGGGTGAAAGGATTAGAGGGAGTTGATTCAGGAGATGTATCAACGAAAGGAGATAAGCGACTATAGCCAAAGCTTCGAGTTTCTGAGACGGAGGACGAGGGTAGGTTTCCTGAGCTGGAATTGCCATTGAGTGTTGTTTGTGGCGTGTTGTTTGGCAACGTAGTTTTGGGCAGTTGACGGGTTGACGTTAAGTTAGAACTGAAGACACTGGAACCATCGGTGGGTAAGTTCTGAGTCACTGACTCGACAATTTCCCCGGTGGTTGGGGTGAGAGAAGAGCTAAATGTTGGAGAGACAGAGAGAATTTCATCGGGTTCAGGTTGAGCAGGTTTTTGACTCCAATAGGGAACCGAAGAAACCAGAGGATGGGAAGCAGATAGAGGACTTTTCTTCTCTTTGTTCCCAGATGGGGAGAAGTCCAGGGAAACGGGAGCAGATAGGGAAGGGGAGGAGAACGTGTTAATTTCTTCGCCGATTTCCTCTAGGGATAGAGTCGCAATGATCTGTTGCAGTTCTGAGTCGCTTAACAGATCCGATTGAGTCGATAATGGCGATCCGGTATCTCCATCTTCTTCTGGGCGAGCTAAAGAGGGTTGCACGGGATCTATGGTTTGCGCTCTTTCGAGAGTGTCTTTCAGATCATTGATATAAGGGGTAAGGGGACTCAGGAAAGTCTGAACATTAGTAGAAATATTCGTTCCCATCTGATTGAGGGTGTCTGGATTGGCGATCGGTTTCCAGAAAATGGCGATCGCCCCCGATAGGGGAATAAATACCCACCACAATCCCCCACGTCTCCATTTTATTCTCGATAACGGGGTCCATTTGCGGGTAGATGCGGTTTGAGTTCGGCGACGGGAACGTTTCACGATCGACTCTCCTTTGAGTTCCTCAAGGGGTTAGGGCATTACTCTAAGCGTTCTAACCAAACGCTAACATCAATGGCTAGGGTTTGGCCCAGACGCAGCAGGCGACGGCTTTGAGGCAAATCTAAGGTCATCTGCGATGAGGTCTCCTCGCTCTCTAACGGGTCTGCCTCCTCCGAGCCATTTAAGGCTGAAGTGGAAATACCAAAACAGCGAGGGATAATCTTATTATGCAGATAACTAAAGTATAGCTCTTGACAGCGAGTTAAGCATAATCCCACCTGCAAACGACAGGAGAGGTCGATCAATCGCTCTAGTCGCTCCAGATGATGATTTAAGCTGGCAGGGTCATTATTTTCCAGAACTTCCCAAAATCCCAGTAAAGTTAAGCGCTCTAGGATTTCTTGACCATCGGGAATAGTCAGATGGCAATGGAGAGATTCAGCTTCTTTGGCGATCGCCTCTAACTCTAGCAGCAAACTCAAACCTTCAGGCAAAGCAAAATTCTCGGGTTTCAGAGCATTCAACAGACTAAAACAACGCTGGGACAGGGCCATATTTGCCGCCACCTGTAACTCCGCTGGTGGCGGCATATTGTCCCGGTGAAATGCCCTTAACACGCCGTAATTATCCCGATACACTTGGGTATACAACTGATCTACGCGGGTTAAGGTTTCCTGGGTCAGAAGAGTCATGATCCGCAGGCGGTCTTCTGCAAATAGATCGTCTAAATTAAAGGTTTGGTCGCCAAACCACTCCGCCATCCCTAAAATCACATTAGCAGCACTCGCCTGTTGCAGAGCATGAAAGAGCGTTTCTTTAATCGATAAATAGGATCGGCGATTAGAGAACGGTTGAACGCAACAATGGAAATCCCATCCTCCTAAATGCAAGAGAGCAAAGACAAAATGCCCCCCTTCCCTCGTCACTTCAGAAGTAAGGTTAATTTCACCCACCGCTAAAGTTAGGGAACCCATGCGCTGGAGCTGATAATCCTGTTGTTCGATCCAATAGCAATATAAGGAAAAATCTTTGTCCGATGGACTCGACTGCTCCCTCGTCATAGATAAACCCTTATGGGAGGTGGGATAGCTATTAAACAGAGAACTAATCGCAAAATGGGCCACCACTTGCTCTAAGCTGACTTGCGCAGTCATCACATTTTTGTCATAAACCCCGGCTCCCGTTTCAAAAATGTCTACATTACTGGGAGCTTGGGCTAATCGATCGACAAACGTCGTTTCTAAATCCTGACCCGTTACTTCCCTAGCTAACTCGATCGCCCGACTGGCATATCGGAGAATTTGCGTTCCTTCTGGGCGGGAAATTTCTTCAAAGAACCAACCGCAACTGGTGAACATCAACAGAGCATGGCGTTGCATTTCCAGCAAGCGCAAGGCTTCGATCTGTTCGCTCGGTTCCAGGGGATGGGTTTGATGACGATTCAAAAAGCGATCGACTGTATGCCAACTGCGGTTATTAATGATTTCAACATACTCATCTCGCGCCTTCCAAGGGTCTTGGAACATTTCATAGCCCTGGGTTTCATAAATCTCTACCAACCGATCTCGCAAGTGGTTGAGGGCATCTCGTAGGGGTCTGCGCCATTTTTGATGCCATCCCCCCCCACTGGCACAACCACAATCTTCTTGCCATCTGCCTACTCCATGGGAACAACTCCAAGCAGTGACGGGTTTGAGTTGCACTTCCCAAGTCGGGGGATGTTGGCTGAGATAGTGGCTAAAGTTGGTAATTTGCCATCCTCGGTCGGGAAATTCCCGTAAGAAGGCATAGGCCAGGGTTTTTTCGGTTCCCCCTTTGTGGTGACCGAAGGTTTCTCCATCAGTGGCCACGGAAATCAGTTGGTGGGGACGTTGATCCCCATGGATGGCATGGGCTAGGCGATCGCCCAGATGGTAAGAGCTACTCAGGGCATCGCTAAAGCCCATATCGCTGGAGATGGGACCATCGTAAAAGAAGATATCCAGATAGCGACCGTCGGCGATAAAACAGCGATAGGGACGGGTGGGATCGATGGTGGAGTCTTCTACATCGTACCATTCGGGATCGGGGTTGTCTTCCGTGGCGATCGGGCGACAGGTTTGGGCTTGGGAGGGAGCCAGAATGGTAAATTTAATACCCTCGTTTATGAGGCTCTCAACGGTGGGATAATCGATCGCTGTTTCCGCTAACCACATGCCTTCGGGATCGCGGCCAAACCGGGATTTGAAGTCGGCTTTTCCCCAGCGAATTTGGGTGTATTTATCCCGTTCATTCGCCAGGGGCATGATCGTGTGGTTGTAGACTTGGGCGATCGCATTGCCATGACCGCCTAATCGCTGACAACTTTTGCGATCGGCTTCAATAATCCGCTGATAAACTTGGGTATCATAACGCTCTAACCAAGCCATTAAAGTCGGGCCAATATTGAAGCTCAGATACTCGAAATTATTGATAATCCCAATGATCTCGCCCTGGTCATTCAGAACTCTAGCAAAAGCATTGGGACGATAGCATTCATGATAGATACGCTCGTTCCAATTGTGGCAAGGGGCAGCACTCGGTTGACGTTCAATCTCATTCAGATAAGGATTTTCGCGCGGCGGTTGATAGAAGTGACCATGAATTGTGACACAAACTCCAAGATTAACTTGATCCCCTAATTCTTGACCTTGATCCCCTTCTTTTTTCGGCAAAGAAACTTCAGGGATCGGTTGTATATTGGGGAAGACGGTTCCCTCTGTTAGGAATTGAGAAATAGACACCACAGTTGACAAGACCTCCAACAGGACATGAAGCAATATAAGCGTTAATTAAAAACTTATTAATGGCTCAGTTGTTTATAAATCGTAATGTCGATCGAAATATTTACTTTTGTATCATCGTTTTCGCAAGCGAATATCAAAATGAGCCATTTATAGTGTATCTCAGAGAGCCAAACTTCAGGATGAATAAATATAAAGATATTCTTAATTACCAGAATAAAACCTGTGTCAAGTGCCTGTTTGTAGAGTTCAACGCCTTTTAACTTCAAAGCATAGAGTAACCTAAAAATCTTTCTCTTTGGTATACTAATTATTACTTAGTGAAGTGATGTGAGCCAAAACTTAAAGGCAATTCAGGAGTAGACACAAACGTTCTGATTCCTATTCCCTATTCCCTATT